>NZ_JBHXEM010000011.1:52285-126631 GCF_042724755.1 Kitasatospora sp. NPDC127067
ACCGCCTCCTGTGGTCCCGGTATTCGGGTTCCCGCGTGGTATCTACGCCCTTCGGGCGGGGGTGGGAGGGGGGGGGGGGGCGCGGTGGGGGGGCCCCGCACCGCCCTCGACAGGTGGTCCCAGTGCGCCGGCAGCGGACCGGCGCCTCGGTTGCTCGCGCCGGCAGCAAAGCCGACGCGTCGGCTGCTCCCGCCGGCAGCGGACCGGCGCGTCGGCTACTGCGGCCAGGCGGCGTCGATGTCGGCGGCGGTCTTCTGGATCGACTGCCCCTCGGCGAACCAGGCGGTCAGCGACTTCCACTCCTGTCCGGCGCCCACGGCGGCCGGCATCAGGTCGGAGCCGTCGAAGCGGAAGGTCGCCGACGGGTCGGTCAGCGCCTCGGCCGACAGCTTGTCGATCGGGTCGGTGTAGAGGCCCTTGTCCACGCCCTGGTTGGCCGAGACCCAGCCGCTCGCGGTCTTCACCCGGCTGCTCGCCCAGGCGGAGCTGGACAGGTAGTTCTGCACCGCCTGCACCTCGGGCCGGCCGGAGAAGGCCGCCAGGAACTCGCCGCCGCCCTCGACCGGATTGGCGATCGACGGGTTCACCGCGGGCAGGTGGAAGGCGAAGACGTCCCCGTCCGGGCCGACCTTGGTGCCCTTGGGCCACTGCGCCTCGTAGAAGGAGGCCTGCTGCAGCAGCATGCACTTGCCGCTCAGGATCGGGGTGCCCGCGTCCTGGAAGGTGGTGGTGGCGATCGACTTCACGTCACCGAAGCCCGCGTTGACCCAGGCCGGGTTCTGCATCCAGTCGGCGACCGTCTTCATCGCGGTGGTGATCTTCGGGTCGGAGAACTTCACCTGGTGGCCGACCCACTGGTCGTACACCTCGCCGCCGTACGAGCCGAGCACCACCTCCTCCAGCCAGTCGGTGGCCGGCCAGCCGGTGGCCGTTCCGGAGGCGATGCCGCCGCACCACGGCTTGGCGCCGCCCGCCTTGGCGATCCGGTCGCTGAGCGCCATCAGGTCGGCCCAGGTCTTGGGCGCCTCGTAGCCGGCCGCCTTGAAGGCCTTCGGCGAGTACCAGACCAGGGACTTCATGTTGGCGCTCATCGGGGCCGCGTAGAACGTGCCGTTGACCGATCCGTAGGTCTTCCAGATCGGGCTCCACTTGTCCTGGTTGGCGACGGTCTGGGCGGGCGGCTTCACCACCTTGCCGCTCTTCACCATCTGCGCCAGCAGGCCCGGCTGCGGGATGATCGCGAAGTCCGGGGCGTTGCCCCCGGAGACCCGGACCGGCAGCTGGGACTCGAAGTCGTTCGAGCCCTCGTAACTGATCTTGATCCTGGTGCACTTGCTGAACTCGGCCCAGGACTTCTCCAGGTTGTCCGACTCAGGGCTCAGGATCGAGGCGAACATCGTCACCGTGGTACCCGCGTGTCCGGCGTACGGCTGGTACGCGGCGCAGTCGCCGGACAGCGACGCGGCCGATCCGCCCCCGCCACCGCCCGAACCGCCGGAGCTGTTGGAACAGGCCGCGGTCAGCGCCAGCGCCGCCACCAGGGCGGCCGCGGCGACCGGACGACGGCGGTAACCCGGATGCTGCGCGGTCGGGTTGAGGGTCAATGCGGTTCTCCTCGCCAGGGCGTGCTGCCGACGGTGGGCTGAACGACATCGCGCTGTACCGGAGATGGGCCTGCAAGGGATCACGGACAAGGATCACGGACGGGGATCGCGGACGGGATCACGGACGGGATCACGGGCGAGCCGCGTCCGGACTGATCGAAGACGTTAACGCAGCCGCCGCCCCTCGCCAAGGTCCACGTTCGACCTTCACAAGCCGGTGTCCCGACCGTGACCCGCGACCAGGCGGTACCCGGACCGCCACCACCAGAAGCCGAAGACCCCGACCGGAAATCCGGACGGGGCCCAGAACGTGACGACACATCAGATCAGAACAGCCGGATCGGCAGCTCCCGCAGGCTGTTCACCACCAGCGAGGGGCTCGGCCGCAGCTCGGCGTCCGGCACCGCGAGCGACAGCCCCGGGAAGCGCTCGAACAGCGCGGGCAGCGCGACCCCCGCCTCCAGCCGGGCCAGCGGGGAGCCCGGGCAGACGTGCGGGCCGTGCCCGAAGGACAGGTGACGGGCCGGGTCCCGGGTGAGGTCGAAGACCTCGGCCGTCACCCCGTGCTGGAGCGGGTCGCGCCCGATCGCGTTGTACGAGACCAGCACCGGCTCACCCGCCGGGATCACCACCTCGCCGACCGGGATGTCCTGCGCGGCGAACCGGAACAGGAAGTTGCTGGTCGGCGGCGTCCAGCGGAGCGACTCCTCCACCACCACGTCCCAGGACACCCGGCCCGAGCGCACCAGCTCCAACTGGTCCGGGTGGGTCAGCAGCGCCCGCACCGCGTTGCCGATCAGGTTCACCGTGGTCTCGTGGCCGGCCGCGATGATCACCCGCAGGGTGGCCGCAGCCTCCGCGTCGGTCAGCGCCCCGCCCTCGGTGTCGGCCGCCAGCAGCACGCTCGCCAGGTCCTCGCCGGGAGCCGAACGGCGCTGCGCCACCAGGCCGTTGACGAAGGCGTTCAGCCCGGCGACGGTCGCCTGGATGCCCTCCGGGTTCGGCTTGATGCCGAAGAACCGCTCGTACAGGTCGCGCAGCAGGCCGTGATCCGACTCGGGAACGCCCAGCAGCGAGCAGATCACCGTCATCGGCAGCGGGAAGGCGAAGGCCGTCTTCAGGTCCACCACCGGCTCGCCCGCCGCCAGGGCGTCCAGCAGCGCGTGGGTGATCTCCTCGACGCGCGGACGCATCAGCTCCACCCGGCGCGGGGTGAAGGCCTGCGCGACCAGCGCCCGCAGCCGGCGGTGCTCGGCGCCGTCCGTGGTCACCATGCTCGGGCCGGGCACCGCCAGACCGATCAGCGGCCAGGTCTTCGGCACCTCACCGCGCTGGTACGCCGCCCAGTGCGCGGCGTCCTTCACCAGCCGGGCGTCGGTCAGCAGGTCGCGCGCGGCGGCGTGCTGCGTCACCGCCCAGGCGGCGACCCCACCGGGCAGCTCGACCGGCACCACCGGGCCGGCGGCCCGCAGCAGCACGCCCTCGGCCGCGTTGTCACGGGCCAGCGGGTCGAGGACGATTCGGGCCGGGGCAGCGGTCATCGACAACTCTCTTTCGAACAGCGGGTGTTGAACGATCAGGCCGGGTGGCCCGGGGTGAACGAGACCGGCAGCGCCACCAGCCCCCGCACCCAGGCCGACGGCCGCCACACCAGCGCGTGCTCGGCCACCGCCAGCCGAAGGTCCGGCAGCCGGTCGAGCAGCACCTCGATCGCGGTGGTGGCGATCACCTCCGCCGCCTCCTGCGCCGGGAACGGGCAGCCGTGCTCGCCGTACGAGTAGCTCATGTGCGCCCGGTTCCCCTCCGCCGGGCGGCCGTCCGCCTGCCGGACCGCCGGATCGGCGTTGGCCCCGGCGAAGCCCAGCAGGACCATGTCCCCCTCGGCGATCCGCTGGCCGCCCAGCTGGGTGTCACGGACCGCCCAGCGGCCGGCGAAGATCTGGGTCGGGGTGTCCTCCCAGAGCGCCTCGTTCAACGCCTGGCTGATGCTGCGCCGGCCGCCGGCCAGCGAGGCGGCGAACCGCTCGTCGGTGAGCATCAGCCGCAGCGCGTTGGAGATCCAGTACGAGCTCGGCTGGTGGCCGGCGATCAGCAGCACCCGCAGATCGCGCATCACCTCGTCGTGGGTCAGCCCGGCCGGGTGCGCCAGCATCCGCGAGGCGACGTCGGCGCCCGGGTACTCCGCCTTCTCCTCGACCAGCGCGAGCATCAGCTCCAACAGCCGCTGGGCGCCGGCCGGCGCGTCCGGGCCGCCGTCCAGCATCGCCAGCAGCGCCGCGATCAGCTGCGGCGCCTGCTCCTCGTCCAGGCCGAGCACCCGGCACAGCACCAGCAGCGGCATCCGGTGCGCGTACTCGGCGACCAGATCGGCCTCGCCGCGCCCGGCGAACTCGTCGATCAGCCGGTCGGCGATCTCCTCGGCGTGCTTGCGCAGCTCGTACGGGTCGATCCCGGCCAGCGCGTCGGTGACCGCGCGCGAACGCCGGACGTGCTCCTCGCCCTCGGCGTAGAGGATCGACGGCACGGGCGCCATCATCGGCTTCAGCGGCCAGTCGGCGGGCAGCGTCTCCCAGGCGTGCCAGCGGCTGGAGTCGCGGCCGAACAGCTGCGGCCGGCCGGTCACCTGCTGGAGCTCGCGGTAGCCGATGACCAGCCAGGCGGGCACGCCGCCGGCCAGCTCGACCGGGGCGACCGGGCCGTGCGCGGCGCGCAGTTCGCGGTAGAGCTGGGACGGGTCGGTCTGGAAGCGCGGCCCGTACAGCGGCGTGGCGCCGGCGTGCGCCGGGCAGCCCGGGGGCGGGGTGGCGGCGGGCTCGGTCACGGGGTGCTCTCCTCGTAGATCACGGTGCGGGACCCTGCCCGGGCGGGCTCCTCGGCCCCGGCGGCAACGGCCCGGGCGGTAACGGCCGGAGCGGCAACGGCGGCATCGGCCGGAGCGGAAACGGCCCCGGCGGCAACGGCCGGAGCGGCCCCGCCGGTCAGGGCCCCCTCGTCGGCCCCGGCCAGGGCGGCCAGATGGTGGACCAGGGCGATCAGCACCTGCTTGCCGGACTCGCGGTCGCGCGCGTCGCAGTCCACCAGCGGTACCCCGGCCGGCAGGTCCAGCGCCTCGCGGACCTGCTCCAGGGTGTGGCCGGGCTCGCCGAAGTTGTTGCGGGCCACGATGAACGGCGTGCCGTGGTGCTCCAGCCGGTCGATCGCGTACCAGGAGTCCTCCAGCCGCCGGGTGTCCACCAGGACGACCGCGCCCAGGGCGCCGCTGAACAGCCGGTCCCAGAGGAACCAGAAGCGCTCCTGGCCGGGCGCGCCGAACAGGTACAGCACCTGGCGCTCGGAGAGGGTGATCCGGCCGAAGTCGAAGGCGACCGTGGTGGAGCGCTTGCCCCAGGCGCCGGCCGGGTCGATGCCCTCGCCCGCCCTGGTCATCACCTCTTCGGTGTTCAGCGGGCGGATCTCGCTGACCGAGCCGACCAGGGTGGTCTTGCCCACCCCGAAGCCGCCGACCACGACGATCTTCAGCGCGTTGTCGGCCGTCGCCCGCAGCGGGGTGCGCGCGCCGGCGGACCGGACGCCGGCAGCGGCAGCCGCGTCGGGGTCGGCGTCCCACGCATCAGAGCCGTTGGAGGCCATGCAGCACCTGCTTCAGCGTGTCGAGGTCGGGCAGCCGGGCCTTGTTCGGCGCGAACCGGGGGTGGCGGGCGGTGACCGCCCCGGACTCCAGCAGGTCGCCGAGCAGGATCTTCACCACCGAGACGGGCAACGCCAGCTCCGCCGCCACCTCCACGACGGCGGTCGGGGCCTCGCACATCCGCAGGATCCGGGCGTGCTCCGACTGCATCCCGGGCGCCGGCTGCCGCTCGGCGACGATCAGGGTGACCAGGTCGAAGGCGTTCTCCGGCGCCCGGCTGCGGCCCCGGGTGATGGTGTAGAGGCGGTCCGGGTCGTCGTCACGGCCCGGCAGCACCGGCCCGGCAGTCATATGCCGGCGCTCTCTTGCGCGGCGGCCTCGCCCTCCGCCTCCCGGGCGGGCGCGCTGAGGTGGACCCCGATCTGCTCGATCAGGCCGTGCATGTTGTGGCCGACCACGCCGACGTCCGCGTCGTCGTCCGTGACCACCGCGAGGTGCGCGCCCTCACCGGCCGCCACGATGCACAGGATGCCGCCGTGGAACTCGGTCATCGACTGCCGCACGCCGCCGCTGCCGTCGCCGAACTCGATGGAGGCGCCGTGCGCCAGGCTCTGCAGGCCGGATGCGATGGCGGCCAGCTGGTCGGCCTGGTCGGTGCTCAGCCCGGCGGTGTGGCAGAGCTTGAGGCCGTCGGCGGAGAGGACCAGGGCGTGCCGGGTGCCGGGGGTCGCCGCCCGCAGGTTCTCCAACAGCCAGTCGAGGTCGCGGTCGCTGGCACTGCTCATCAGGTGTCCTTCTCGGTGACGGGGGAAGCGTCGGGCATGGTGTCGGGATTCGTGGTCGGCGCCCCGGCGGGGGGCTGCTCGGCCCCCGCGGGACGGGCGGCGGCCCGGCGGAACGCGCCGAACCGGGCGGCCGCGCCGACCGCGTCGGTGCTCACGGCCTTCGCGGTCCGGGCCGTCGCGGGGGCGCTGGTCGCCAGCGTCTGTCCGCGCCGGCGCTGCGGCAGGCCGCTGTCGGTCATCCGGGCGGGCGCAGCCGGCAGGGCGGGCGCGGTGGACGTCTGCGTCCCGGTGGCGGTCGGCGTCCCGGCCGGGGTCCGCTGCGCGGCGGGCGCCGGAGGCAGGGAGGCGGGCGCCGGAGGCAGGGAGACGGGTGCGGGGCGCGCCGAGGTGAGCGCGGGGCGCGCGGTCTCCACGGGCGGCGTCTGCGCCGGGATGGACGCCTGGACGGGCGCCGGGGCGGCGGTCGGCACCGGGTGCGTGACGAGCCGCGGCGGGATCAGCATCACCACGCCGGTGCCGCCGCGCGCCGAAGGCCGGAAGGAGATCTGCAGCCCGTGCTTGCGCGCCAGCACGCCGACCACCGCGAGCCCCAGCCGGGTACCGGCGGAGAGCGTGGTGAGGTCCAGCGGCTCGGCGCAGACGGCCCGCTCGGCCCGGCGCAGCCAGCTGTCGCTCAGCCCCAGCCCGCTGTCCTCGACGGTGACCACCAGCCCGGCCGGCACCTCCTCGACGTAGACGTGCACCTCGGCCGGCGGGGCGGAGAAGTTGGTGGCGTTGTCCAGCAGTTCGGCCAGCGCGTGCATCACGCCCTCGGCCGCGTACCCGGCGACCGCGGCGGTGCTGGCGTTGTGCAGCCGCACCCGCTGGTAGGCGCCGATCCGGCCGAGCGCGCCGCGCAGCACCGACTCCACCGCGATCGGCTTGGCCCAGCGGCGGCCCGAGCGGGCGCCGGTGAGCACCGCGATGCTGTCGGCCATCCGGCCCGCCTGGGCGGTCGAGTGGTCCAGGCTCAGCAGGTCGCCGAGGACCTCCTCGCCGTGCCGGTGCTGCATCTCGCGCAGCTCGGCGTGCATGCTCGTGGCCAGCGCCTGGACCCGCCCGGCGGCGGTCGCGCAGACGGCCAGGGCGGCTGCCCGCAGCCGCTCGCCGCGGCCGATCTCCTCGCCGACGGCGCGCAGCAGCGCGTACTGGGGGTGCTTGCGGTGGACGGCCAGCGCGCTGTCCACGGCGGCGCCGGCCCGCAGCTTCGCCACCACCTCGGGCAGCACCCCCTCGACGATCCGGGCCAGTTCGGCGCGTTCCGACTCGGCCCGGGTCCGCTCCGTCTGCGCCCCGGCCCGCTCGGCGTCCAGTTCGGCCCGCAGCCGGGCCAGTTCGGTGTGCGCGGCGGTGACGTCCGCCTCGGCGCGGGACTGCTCGGCGCGGGCGGCGTCCCGCTCGGCGAGCGCGGCGGCGGCGCGGTCGGCGGCGGCCGTCTCGGCCTGCCGGGCCGTGCCCGCGGCGACCAGCGCGGCCCGGGTCTCCTCGTGCTGAGCGGCCAGCTCCTCGGTCAGCCCGCGGGCGCGCTCCGCACCGGTCGAGGCGAGGCCGACGGCGATCAGCCAGAGCACCGTGACGGCAACCACCGCGAGGGCGGTGAGCGGCTGGTGCGCGCCGAACGCCCGGACGACGCCGACCGGCGCGGCGACCAGCGCCAGCAGCACGGCGGCCGCGGTCAGGGCGACGGTGCGCGGCGCGGGCCGTCGGCGCGATCGGCCGTCGGGGCTGGTGGCTTCTCTCATCGGTGCGGTCCTCGGCAACGTCGGCGGGCGGCGGCGCGGGCGGCGGGTCGGCGACGGTTGCGGCCGCCGACAGCTGGGTCGGGCGCATACCGGACCGCCCGGCGACGTCATGAAACGTCTCCGGGCGTCTGATCGGTTCACGCTTTCGGCCGATCATATCGATTCAGACATAGGCCTCAAGTGGCCAGTTGACGGCCAATCTCCTGCTTTCACACCGTCCACACCACACTGCGACACCACCGACGCCCACCCGCGTGCCACGGTTCACACCTCGGGTGGCCGGCCCCGTCGGCCGCCGCCGAACTCAGCGGCGGCCGAACCGCCGTTCCAGCGCCTCCTCGAAGGTCCCCCGGCCCACCGCCCGGTCCGGCGTCAGGTTGCCGCCCGCCCGAAACCCGCGGCCGGCCGCACCCGGCACGCGCAGCGTCAGCAGCAGCCGGCGCCTGCCCGCCGCCCGCAGGTAGGCCTCGGCCAGCTCCCGGTACGAACGCACCTGCGGGCCGCCCACCTCCGGCGCGAAGCCGGCCGGCTCCTCCCCCACCAGGTCCGCGACCGCCGCCGCCACCTCCCGCACGTCCACCGGCTGGCACGCCGTCCCGCTCAGCACCGGGAAGACCGGCAGCTTCACGGAGGCGTCGAAGAACCTCAGCACCAGGTCGTGGAACTGCGTCGCCCGCAGCACCGTCCAGCCCAGCCCCGACTCCCGCACCACCCGCTCACAGGCGAGCTTCGTGTTGTAGTACGCGATCGGCACCCGGTCGATCCCGACGATCGACACGTACACCAGGTGCCGCACCCCGGCCTCCCGGGCCCGCGCCACCAGCGTCCGGACTCCGGCCAGGTCCTCCTTCTTCTGCGTGGTCGCGCAGTCGACCACCACCTCGACCCCGGCCATCGCCCCCGCGATCCCGGCGCCGCTCACCAGGTCGCCGACCGCCCACTCGACCCCGTCGCCCCCGTCCCGCGCCCGCCGGCTCAGCCCCCGCACCGCCACCCCGCGCGCCACCAGCAGCCGCACCACCTCCCGCCCGAGCGTCCCCGTCGCCCCGGTCACCAGCACCGTTCCCATCACCGCACCACTCCTTCTCGGCAGAACCCGTCACCCCCTACGGACCGGACACCACCCCCGAACGTGACATCGGCAGTCACGGGAACACGAAAAAGGCGGGGCGAGGACCGTGAAGTCCTCGCCCCGCCTCAGGTTTTCACCTCATCGGGTGAAACCGGGGTCGAGCGTGATCAGCTGCAGCCGCTGGTGGAGCCGCAGCCCTCGCAGAGGTAGCAGCTGCCGGCGCGGCGCATCTTGGTGCCGCAGGAGAAGCAGAGCGGGGCGTCGGCGTTGAGGCCGAGCTGGATCTCCATCAGCTCCGTGGAGTTGTGGGCCTGCTTCGGGGCCGTCCTGGGCGCCTCGACGGCCGGGGCCGGGACCACGGGCGGCCTGGCGGCGACCGGGGCGGACTGGGCGAGCGACTCGGTGTCGAGCTCCTCGACCTCCAGCGGCTCGTACGAGCCCGTCTCCAGGTGGCGCTGGCGCTCCTCGACGGAGTGGATGCCGAGCGCCGAGCGGGTCTCGAACGGCAGGAAGTCGAGTGCCAGGCGGCGGAAGATGTAGTCGACGATCGACTGCGCCATCCGCACGTCCGGGTCGTCGGTCAGGCCTGCCGGCTCGAAGCGCATGTTGGTGAACTTGGAGACGTAGGTCTCCAGCGGCACGCCGTACTGGAGGCCGACCGAGACGGCGATGGAGAAGGCGTCCATCATGCCCGCGAGGGTCGAGCCCTGCTTGGACATCTTCAGGAAGACCTCGCCCAGACCGTCGTCCGGGTAGGAGTTGGCGGTCATGTAGCCCTCGGCGCCACCGACCGTGAAGGAGGTGGTGATGCCCGGGCGGCCCTTGGGCAGACGCTTGCGGACCGGGCGGTACTCGACCACCTTCTCGACCACGGCGGGAGCCTCGGCCTGCGCCGACTTCTCCTCGGAGTCCTTCTTCTTGGCCGAGAGCGGCTGGCCGACCTTCGAGTTTTCGCGGTAGATGGCGAGCGCCTTGACGCCCATCTTCCACGCCTCGAAGTAGATCTCCTCGACGTCCTCGACGGTCGCGGCGGCCGGCATGTTCACGGTCTTGGAGATGGCGCCGGAGATCCAGGGCTGGATCGCGGCCATCATCCGCACGTGGCCCATCGGCGAAATGGAGCGCTCGCCCATCGCGCAGTCGAACACCTCGTAGTGCTCGGCCTTCAGGCCCGGCGCGTCCACCACGTTGCCGTGCTCGGCGATGTGGGCGACGACCGCCTCGATCTGCTCGTCCTGGTAGCCGAGGCGCTTGAGGGCGCGCGGGACGGTGCCGTTGACGATCTGCATCGAGCCGCCGCCGACCAGCTTCTTGAACTTGACCAGGGCCAGGTCGGGCTCGACGCCGGTGGTGTCGCAGTCCATCATCAGACCGATGGTGCCGGTCGGGGCGAGCACCGAGGCCTGGGCGTTGCGGAAGCCGTTCTGCGCACCGACGCGCAGCACGTCCTGCCAGGTCTTGTTGGCGGCCAGCCAGACCGGGGCGTCCAGGTCGTCGTGGGAGACGGCGTCCAGCGAGGCGTCGGCGTGCTGCTTCATGACCTGCTGGTGCGGGGCCGCGTTGCGGGCGTAGCCGTCGTACGGGCCGACCACGCCGGCGAGTTCGGCGCCGCGGCGGTAGGCGGTGCCGGTCATCAGCGAGGTGATGGCGCCGGCCAGGGCGCGGCCGCCCTCGCTGTCGTAGGCGTGGCCGGTGGCCATCAGCAGGGCGCCGAGGTTGGCGTAGCCGATGCCGAGCTGGCGGTAGGCGCGGGTGGTCTCGCCGATCTTCTCGGTGGGGAAGTCCGCGAAGCAGATGGAGATGTCCATCGCGGTGATGACCAGCTCGACGACCTTGGCGAAAGCCGCCGCGTCGAACGAGTCGTCGTCGCGCAGGAACTTCATCAGGTTCAGCGAGGCGAGGTTGCAGCTGGAGTTGTCCAGGTGCATGTACTCGGAGCAGGGGTTGGACGCGTTGATGCGGCCGGACTCCGGGCAGGTGTGCCAGTGGTTGATGGTGGTGTCGTACTGGATTCCGGGGTCGGCGCAGGCCCAGGCGGCCTCGGCCATCTTGCGGAACAGCTTCTTCGCGTCGACGGTCTCGATGGCCTCGCCGGTCATCCGGGCGCGCAGGCCGAATTCGGTGCCGTTCTCGACGGCGGTCATGAATTCGTCGTTGACGCGGACCGAGTTGTTGGCGTTCTGGTACTGGACGGAGGTGATGTCGTCCCCGCCGAGGTCCATGTCGAAGCCCGCGTCGCGCAGGGCGCGGATCTTCTCCTCCTCCTTCACCTTGGTCTCGATGAAGGCCTCGACGTCCGGGTGGTCCACGTCGAGGACGACCATCTTGGCCGCGCGGCGGGTGGCGCCGCCGGACTTGATGGTGCCGGCCGAGGCGTCGGCGCCGCGCATGAAGGAGACCGGGCCGGAGGCGTTGCCGCCGGAGGAGAGCAGTTCCTTGGAGGAGCGGATCCGGGAGAGGTTGAGGCCGGCGCCGGAGCCGCCCTTGAAGATCATGCCCTCTTCCTTGTACCAGTCGAGGATCGACTCCATGGAGTCGTCGACGGACAGGATGAAGCAGGCGCTGACCTGCTGGGGCTGCTTGGTGCCGACGTTGAACCAGACCGGCGAGTTGAAGCTGAACACCTGGTGGAGGAGGGCGTGCGTCAGCTCGTGCTCGAAGATCTCGGCGTCGTCCTTGGTGGCGAAGTAGCCGTGCTTCTCACCGGCGGCGCGGTAGGTGAGCACCACGCGGTCGATGATCTGCTTCAGGCTCCACTCGCGCTGCGGGGTGCCGACGGCGCCGCGGAAGTACTTGGACGTGACGATGTTGACGGCGTTGACCGACCAGAAGTCGGGGAACTCGACGCCGCGCTGCTCGAAGTTGATCGAGCCGTCGCGCCAGTTGGTCATGACGACGTCACGCCGCTCCCAGCGGACCTCGTCGTACGGGTGCACGCCAGGAGTGGTGTAGATGCGCTCCATCGGGAGGCCGCCCTTCGGCGCCTTGGCGCCCTTGACCGCGGCCTTCTCGGACTTCGACCCGCGCGCCGAACCGCTCGTGGTGTCTGTCACTTCTCGCTCCTCCTCCTGGGCAAACGCCCGAAGTGCCCTGAAAAGTCCGGGCACTGCTGGTTCGTTCTTCCGGTGTGCGGGCAGGCGGAGACCTTGCCTGCTTACGCACGGTTTGTAGTGTTCTGTGCCCCGTTTTCGGGCACGCGTGGGCCCCGCGGGGCCATGGTGGTGCGACGGGGCCCGCCCGGGGCCCGGTGCCGACGCCCGCTAGGGCGCGGCGGCGGAGACGGACACGGGGGTGTCGTCCGCCTCGGGGGCGCGGGGCCGTTCGACGCGGAGTTCCGCGATGGCGGCCTCGAAGTCCTCAAGTCCGTCGTACGCCTGGTACACGGAGGCGAAGCGCAGGTAGGCGACCACGTCGAGCTCCTTGAGCGGGCCGAGTATGGCCAGCCCCACGTCGTGGGTGGTCAGCTCGGCGTTGCCGCTGGCGCGCACGCACTCCTCGACCCGCTGCCCGAGCTGGGCCAGCGCGTCCTCGGTGACCGGGCGGCCCTGGCAGGCCTTGCGGACGCCGGTGATGACCTTCTGCCGGGAGAACGGCTCGGTGACGCCGCTGCGCTTGATGACCATCAGTGCGGCCGTCTCCACCGTGGTGAAGCGGCGGCCGCAGTCCGGGCACTGCCGACGGCGGCGGATGCAGCTGCCGTCCTCGGTGGTCCGGCTGTCGACAACACGGCTGTCGGAGTGCCGGCAGAAGGGGCAGTGCACCTCGGGATCCCTCCCTGGCAGAACGTTCGGACCTCTTGAGTCTATGCGATGTGCCCCCGGCCTGGGCAAGCCGATCATGCGGGGTGACCACTAGTACTGGGCACGGATGACGACTATAGCCACTACATCTAGGAGTCCGGGGGAGGTGAGCACCATGGCGTGTCGATGCCGCGACGGCGCCGATTAGACTGCCGGAGTCGAGTTCTGCTCGAACATTTACTCGATGTACAACAAAGCCTTGATCGAGTCAGTCAACTCCCGAATAATTCACTCGAACGTGTGTTTGGCGCAACCTTTCGATAGGAGGCGCGTTGGGCTGGAAAAGGGGAGAGGACAGCCGTCGAGAGGGGCCGCCGTGAACACGATCGAAAGCAACACCATCCCGGTGCAGGAACACTCCCAGTTCAAGGTGGGGCAGCGCACCACGAATCAACAGGGTCTGGACATCAGCATGGACCGTAGCGAAGACCACCGTCTCCCCGGCGCGGCCCTGTCCGGAACGGCCCGCGTTCCGGACCAGCCGATCGAACACTCCGCCGCCCTGGACGACGGCCATCCCTCCCCCGCCCGCGCGATGCCCGGCCGCCCCCCCGGGATCCGCACCGACGAGGCCGGTCTCACCGAGCGCCAGCGCCGGGTGATCGAGGTCATCCGGGATTCCGTCCAGCGCCGCGGCTACCCGCCGTCCATGCGCGAGATCGGCCAGGCCGTCGGCCTGTCCAGCACCTCCTCGGTGGCCCACCAGCTGATGGCCCTGGAACGCAAGGGCTTCCTGCGCCGGGACCCGCACCGCCCGCGCGCCTACGAGGTCCGCGGCGTCGAGGTGGCCCGCCCGAACACCG
The DNA here is from genome assembly GCF_042724755.1 of Kitasatospora sp. NPDC127067. Classification (NCBI taxonomy): domain Bacteria; kingdom Bacillati; phylum Actinomycetota; class Actinomycetes; order Kitasatosporales; family Streptomycetaceae; genus Kitasatospora; species Kitasatospora sp. NPDC127067. Next base: position 65,759 of record NZ_JBHXEM010000011.1, read on the forward strand.
CCGAGACGGCCGGCCGCCCGTCCACCTCCTACGTCCCGCTGGTCGGCAGGATCGCCGCCGGCGGGCCGATCCTGGCCGAGCAGACGGTCGAGGACGTCTTCCCGCTGCCCCGCCAGCTGGTCGGCGAGGGCGAGCTGTTCGCGCTCACCGTGCGCGGCGACTCGATGATCGAGGCCGCCATCTGCGACGGCGACTGGGTCACCGTGCGCCGCCAGCCGGTCGCCGAGAACGGCGACATCGTGGCCGCGATGATCGACGGCGAGGCCACCGTCAAGCGGCTCAAGCGCGAGGACGGCCGGATCTGGCTGATGCCGCACAACTCGGCGTACGAGCCGATCAACGGCGACAACGCGACCATCCTGGGCAAGGTCGTCGCGGTCCTGCGCCGCCTCTGACTCCTGTGCCGCGGCCGACGGCACCGGGAAGGGGCTCCACCGCTCGTGCGGGGAGCCCCTCCGGCATTGCGGCCCGGACGCCCCCGGGCCCGGCCCTCAGCCCCGCTTCACCACCGGCCGGACCGGCGCCGCCGAGGCGTCGATCGCCGCCAGCGAGCGGCGCACCTGGTTGCGGTCCGTGGTGTACCAGAACTCGGGCATCGAGGACCGGAAGAAGCTCCCGTACCGCTTGGTCTCCACCCGCGGGTCCAGCACCGCGACCACGCCCCGGTCGTCGGCCGCGCGCACCAGCCGGCCCGCGCCCTGTGCCATCAGCAGCGCCGCGTGCGTCGCCGCGACGGCCATGAAGCCGTTCCCGCCGCGCTGCTCGACGTCCTTCTGGCGGGCGCTCATCAGCGGGTCGTCCGGCCGGGGGAACGGGATCCGGTCCATCACGACCAGCTGGCAGGCCGAGCCGGGCACGTCCACGCCCTGCCAGAGCGAGAGCGTGCCGAACAGGCAGGTGGTGGCGTCCGAGGCGAACTCCCGGATCAGCTCGCCCAGGGTGTCCTCGCCCTGCAGCAGGACGCGCTGGTCCAGCCGCTCGCGCATCGCCTCGGCGGCCGTCTGGGCGCCCCGCATCGAGGAGAACAGCCCCAGCGTCCGCCCGCCGGCCGCACCGATCAGCTCGGCCAACTCGTCCAGCATGTCCGGCCGTTCGGGGTCGCGCCCGGGGTCGGCGAGGTGCTTGGCGACGTACAGGATGCCCTGCTTGGGGTACTTGAACGGCGAGCCGACGTCGATCCCGCGCCAGTGCGGCACCGCATCCTCGCCGAAGGCCGGACCGGACTCCGGGTTGTCCCCGGCGGTGCGGACGTCCGGCAGCCGCGTCTCGGAGGGCAGGCCGACGGAGGCGGCGACGCCGTTGAAGTCCCCGCCGAGCTTGAGCGTGGCCGAGGTGAGGACGACCGAGCGCTCCTTGTACAGCCCCTCGCGCAGCAGCCCGGAGACACTCAGCGGGGCGACCCGCAGCGAGGCCGTGCCCAGCCCGTAGCGGTCGCTGCGCTCGATCCAGACCACGTCGTACTCGGAGTCCTCCAGCAGCCGCTCGGCCGTCTCGTGCAGCGCCTCGGCCGAGGCCATCGCCTGCTTGCGGACGGCGTCCTCGTCGCTGAGCCCCTTGTCCCTGGTCTCGCCGAGCGAGCTGATCACCTGGCGGGAGGCGTCCCGGATCGCGGTGACCGCGTACGCCAGGTACTCGGGCAGTTCCTCGACCCGGCCGGGCTGGGCGGTCTCCATCAGGCCGTGGTAGTTCTCGGCGGCGGCCTGGAGCGCGTCGACCGCCTTCTCGTTGGCCAGCCGCGCGGCCCGCTTGACCGCCCGGTTGACCGCGCCGACGGTCAGCTCGGCGGTGGCCGCGCCGGTGACCCGGTTGACCAGCTCGTGCGCCTCGTCCACGATCAGCAGCCCGTGCTCGGGCAGCACCGGCGCGCCCTCGATCGCGTCGATCGCGAGCATCGCGTGGTTGGTGACCACGACGTCCGCCAGCTTGGCCCGCTCCCGCGCCTTCTCCGCGAAGCACTCCTGCCCGTACGGGCAGCGGGTGGCGCCGAGGCACTCCTTGGAGGTGACCGACAGCTGGGCCCAGGCCTTGTCGGAGACGCCGGGGCTGAGGTCGTCGCGGTCCCCGGTGTCCGTCTCGTCGGCCCAGTCGCGCAGCCGCAGCACGTCCTTGCCGAGCTTCCCGGTGGGCCCTCCGAGCGCGTCCACCGGGTCGAACAGGCCCTCGCCCTCGTCGCTCGGGGTGCCCTCGTTGGCCCGGTGCAGGCACAGGTAGTTGGAGCGGCCCTTGAGCATCGCGAACAGCGGCCGGCGGCGCAGCACGGGGTGCAGCGCCTCGACGGTGCGTGGCAAGTCCCGTTCCACCAGCTGGCGTTGCAGCGCCAGGGTGGCCGTGGCGACGACCACGCGGTCGCCGTGGGCGAGTGCGGGCACCAGATAGGCCAGGGACTTCCCGGTGCCGGTGCCGGCCTGGACGAGCAGGTGCTCGCCGTGGTCGACGGCGTCGGCGACGGCCTCGGCCATCCGGACCTGACCGGGGCGCTCCGCGCCGCCGACGGCCGCCACCGCGGCGTGCAGCAGTTCGGGGATCCGCGAGCGCGGGACGGCGACGGCTTCCTCGGCCTCGTCGCCGAGGGCCGTCGCGGGCTGGGATTCGGAGTCGTTCGTCATGACCCTCCCACCCTACGGGGCGGGGGTGACAATCCGGTCCCGTTGCCCGGGCAGTCGCACGTCCACCGCGACCAGCGCGTTCGGCACGGTCCCGTGCCGGGCGGCGTGCGGGCGGTGCGGGCGGTCCTGGTAGCCGTCCAGCAACAGCCGGTTGCGGTTGAGGCAGAGCCGGTCGATCCGCGGGCGGAACAGGTCGAACAGCTCGAAGCGCTCGCCCAGCTCGGGGAAGCGGTCCTGGTAGCGCAGCACCTCCGCGCGCAGCAGCGCCCAGAACTCGGTCTCGGGCAGTCCGGTCTGCGCCTCCAGCAGCGGGGCGAGATAGCGGAAGACGCCGATGAAGAGCCCGGAGTGGATGAACTGGCAGAGTCCCTGCGGGCTCTCCCGCAGCAGCACCTCGGCGACCTCGGCGGGCAGCGCGTGCAGTTCGGGCAGGCTCTGCGCGCTGAGGTTGACGTCGTCCACGAAGTCCTTGACCGCGAGCCGGACCGGCACGTCGGACGGGTCGAAGACCACGATGGCGTTCTCGCCGTGCGGGGAGAAGACCAGCCCGTAGCGGTAGAGGAAGTGCAGCAGCGGCGGCATCGTCGCGGCGAACAGCCGGGCGGTCCAGTCGCCGGGGAGCAGGCCGGAGCGGTCGATCAGCTCGGCGGCGAGCGCCCGCCCGTCGGAGCCGGTCTGCAACAGCGCGGCCAGGGTGCGGGCCCGCTCGCCGCCGGCCAGGAAGGGGCCGAGCGGCTGGCGCCAGATCGCGCCGAGCAGCTCCTTGTACTGGTACGGCGCCTCGGGCAGCTCGCGGTAGAGCGGGTGGTCGACGGTGACGGAGGCGATCTCGCCGAGCAGGATCACCCGGCACTCGTCGCGCAGGTACGGGTCGGCGTCGCGCAGCCCGAGCAGCCAGGCGGTGACGGCGGGCGCGGCCAGCGTGCGCTCGACCGGCAGGCCGCGCCAGACCAGGGTGTTCAGGACGGACAGCGGCAGCTTGACGGTGCAGCGCTCGGGATGGGCGGTGTTGAAGAAGGAGCGGATGGACTGCTGGGGCAGCCGTGGGTCGCCGTCCGAGGGCAGCGGGACGATCTCGCCGGAGGCGATCCAGGGGGCGAACAGCGGCAGGATCGTCTCGTCCCACTGCCAGGGGTGGACGGGCAGCAGCAGGTAGTCCCCGGCGTCCGGGCCGAGGGCGGCGCGCAGCGCGTCGACGTCGTCCAGCTCGCGGGCGTACAGCTGCTCGGGCCGTTCCAGGCCGGGCACCCCGCGGTACTCGGCGAGCCGGCGGTGGACGGCGATCCAGGGCAGCGGGCGGGGGCTGCGGGCCTCCGGGGCCCAGCGGGCGGCGTCGGTGCCGGAGAAGCCGATCCGGCCCTTGTTGGGCACGATCCAGGGGTGGCCGGTCTGCCGGCCCTCCAGGGCGGCGTGGTCGAGGTCGGCGAGTTCGGCGGCGGTCAGCGCGGTGGCGAGCTGGCGGGCGTCGGCGGTCAGGGTGGCGCAGAGCTCGCGGATCAGGTGGCCGGTGGTCTCGCCGCGCATGCCGAGGGTCTGCCGGGCGTACGGGAGGAAGCGCAGCGGGTCCAGGCCGTCCGGGCGGGTGCAGCGGACGGACTCGGGGTCGACCTGCCAGCTGTCGTAGGCGCCGCGCCGGGCGGTGAAGCGGTACTCGGCCTCGGGCAGCTCCAGCCGGTACTCGCCGGGCGCCTCGCCGGGGACGGGCCGGAGCAGGTCCTCGTAGGCGAACTCGCCCAGCATCTTGGCCAGCAGGGCGCGGCCGGCCCGCTGCCAGTGCCCGGCGGTGAGGTGCGGCGGCAGGTGGAGCGGCGGTTCAGCGGCCGACGGTTGCGGCACGGGTCAACTCCTGGGGGCGGGGGACGACGGTGGTCCGGTGGTGGGACGCGGGGTCGGGGGCGGGTACGGGCGGTGCGAAGCCGGTCCAGGCGGTGCGGTCGGGCAGCCGGTGGACGGTGCGCCCGGTGACGGCGTTGAGGATCACGGCGGCCCGGTGGGCGCCGAGTCCGAGGTCGGGGGTGCCGACGCCGTGGGTGTGCAGTTCGGCGTTCTGGACGTACAGCCCGCCGGTGAGTTCGGGGCGGGTGGCGACCCGGTGGTCCAGGTCGACCCGGTAGCGCCCGGCCTCGTCCCAGTCGATCAGCTCGGCGAGCGGTTCGAGGGCGGCCGGGCGGGCCGCCCGGTAGCCGGTGGCGAGCACGAGGGCGTCGGTGCGCAGCAGGTGCTCGGCGCCGGAGTCGGTGTGCCGGCAGTGCAGTTCGAGGCCGCCGCAGGGGCCCGGTCGGGCGGCGGTGACGGCGGTGCCGGGGGTGATCTCGACCGGGGCGGTGTCGATCGGGCGGCCGATGGTGCGCTCGTAGAGGTGGTCGTGGATCTCGGCGAGGGTCTCGGTGCTGGCGGCCTTGTGCAGCTGCCACTGGGCGGCGACCAGCGCGTCCCGGACGGGGGCGGGCAGGCTGTGGAAGTAGCGGGTGTAGTCGGGGGTGAAGTGCTCCAGGCCGAGCTTGGAGTACTCCATGGGGGCGAGCGCCCTGGTGCGGGTGAGCCAGCGCAGCCGGACGCCGTCGCCCTCGTGGCGCCGGAGCAGGTCGAGGAAGACCTCGGCGCCGGACTGTCCGCTGCCGATCACGGTGATGTCCCGGGCGCCGGCCAGGTCGGCTCGGCGGTCCAGGTACTCGGCGGAGTGGAAGGCGCGCGGGTGTCCGGCCAGCGCGGCGAAGGCCTCGGGGAGGACCGGCCGGGTGCCGACGCCGAGGGCGAGGTTGCGGGCCCTGACCTCGGAGCGCCGGCCGGTCGCGGTGTCGGTCAGCTCGGCGCGGTACCAGGGCGCGTCCCAGTGCAGGGCGGTGACCTCGGTGCCGAAGCGGCAGCCGGTCAGCCGTTCGGCGGCCCAGCGGCAGTAGTGGTCGTACTCGCGGCGCGGCAGCTGGAAGCGCTCGGCGAAGTAGAACGGGAAGAGCCGGTCCTGGTCGCGCAGGTAGTTGAGGAAGGACCACGGGCTGGTCGGGTCGACCAGGGAGACCAGGTCGGCGAGGAACGGCACCTGCATCCGGGCCCCGTCCACCAGCATCCCGTGGTGCCAGCGGAACTCCGGGCGCTGGTCGCAGAAGAGGGTGCGCAGGCCGGGGACGGGCTCGGCGAGCGCGGCGAGCGAGAGGTTGAACGGGCCGATGCCGACGCCGAGCAGGTCGTACGCGGGGGGTGTCGAGGTGTCCACAGGGGTTTCCTAGGCGGGGAGTTGGGCCTGCGCGGCGGGCCCGTCGGCCCGGTCGCGGACCATCAGGGCGGCGCGCTTGCCGGGCAGGTCGAGTTCGGCGGCGGCTCGGAATCCGGCCCGTTCGAAGGCCCGGACGGACCGCCGGTTGCGGACGTCCGGCTCGGCCACCACCCGTTCGCAGCGCGGATTCCCGCGAAGAATCAATTCTGCGAGGGCGGCGAGGAGGACGGCGCCCAGCCCTCGGCCGCGGCTGGCGGCGGGGCCGAGCAGCAGGTGCACGCCGGTGTCGTGCGGCCGGGCGGGGTAGTGCGCGGCGAGCGGGTCGAGGTCGGCGCGGTAGACCTCCCAGTAGCTCATCGGCTCGCCGTCGAGCAGGCCGAGGCAGGGCAGGCTCCGGCCGTCGCCGTCCTGCTGGGCCCGGACGTGCCGTTCGGTGACCTCCGGCGGCCCGGCGAGCTCCCAGAAGGCGTCGACCTCCGGGTCGTTCATCCAGCCGGTGAGCAGCGCCAGGTCGGCGGGCAGCAGCACCGGGCCGAGCCGGAACTCGCCCGCCGGAGTGGGCACCGGACCGAGCCGGAACTCGCCCGCCGGGGCGGGCACCGGTGCCCGCCCGGGCAGCTCGTACGGCATCAGGCGCCCGCCACCGGGTTGGGGATGTCCACGTACACGGACTGGCTGGCGACCGGGCCGACCAGCTCGTCCATGCCGTTGATCCGGGTGAGCAGGTTGGCCTTGCAGGGCAGCGTGGGCGCGTCCAGCAGCAGGGCGGGGAGCGCCGAGCCGGTGGCGGCGGCCCGCGGACCGGCCAGGAACCGGCGCAGCGCCGCCAGCAGCACCGTTTCGTCGGCGAGCCGCTGGGAGCCGAAGGCGCCGATCAGGCCGAGCACGTGGTTGATGCCGAGGTAGTAGGCGAAGTGGTGGTCGATCACCTCGTCCGGCAGGAAGGTGTCGCTGTCCGTGCCGAGCCCGGGCAGCCGGGCGGCGAGCGCGCCGACGGCGCTCTCCCGGTAGTAGTAGCCCTGGTTGTCGCGGTAGCGGCCGCCGCACGGCCAGCCCTCGGCGTCCAGCAGCACGAGGCTGTTCTGCTGGTGCGCCTCCAGGGCGATGCCGCCCCGGCCGTCCAGCCAGAGGATGGGCAGCACGACCGCGTCCAGGTAGCGCAGGAACCATTCGGCGGCCACCGTCCGCAGCGGGCGGGCGCAGCGCAGGGCCAGCGCCCGCAGGAGGTCGCCGAGCCGGGAGGGCACGGTGTCGCCGCCGCCGAGCGGTTGTTCGGCGACCAGTCCGGCGACGCACAGCGCGCGGTCGGTGGGTGCGAAGGGCTGGGCGCGCAGCACCGTGTCCAGGCCGTTGGGGTCGCCGAGGTCGGGGTGGTCGACGCCGATCCAGGCCGGGTCGCGGACGATGTCGAAGCCGGGGTGGGCGGCCCGCCACTCGGCGGCCAGCCCGCTCTCCAGCAGCCGGTGCATCTCCAGGCCGCGGTGCAGTTCCTTGCGCAGGTTCTCCCGGCGGGAGTTGGTGATCCGCAGGCCGAGCGAGAGCTTGAGCATCCACGGGGTGCCGGGCCGGTAGACGGTGCGCACCGAGGAGGTGGGGTACCAGGGCTCGCCGGCCGGGCCGAGGTCGTGCAGCAGCCCGTCGGCGAGCAGTGCGGCGACGGCCGGGCGGTGGGCGAGTTCGCGGGCCTGCCAGGGGTGCAGCGGGACGGCTGCGGTGCCGGGCGGCAGCGCCGGGCCGCCGTCGAGCAGGCCGGCGGTGAGCTGCTCGGCGCTCTCGGCGACGGCGGAGCCGGCCGCGAGCAGTTCGCGGTCCACCGCGTACCAGTGCAGTTGGAAGGAGCCGTGCAGTTCGGGCGAGTAGGCGGCGCTCTGGGCGGGGCCGAGGCCGTCGCGGCTCTTGGGCGTGGGGTGCAGCGGGTGGCCGAGCAGCAGGGACTGTTCGGCGGCGAGGAAGTGCGAGCGCTCCGGCCCGCCGGGCACGGCGGCGGTGCGGCGGTGGGCGAGGATCTCGGCGGTGCGCACGACCGAGTCGGCGACCCGGCCAGCCAGGTCGGCGACCTGCCCGGGGTCGGGCCGTTCGGCGGCCGCGGCGGCGAGCAGCGCGGCGGCGGTGACGGCGTCCACCGGGGCCTCGGCGCCGCCCTCGCCGACCGCGAGGGTGGCGGGGCCGAAGCGGTGCCAGCCGCCGGGCGACCAGTAGCGGACCGGGGCGGTGAGCCGGGCGGCCCCGCCGAGGACGGCGATCCGCAACCGGCCGTCCGGGCCGGGCCGGGCTCCGGTCTCCCGCGTCCAGCAGCGCAGCAGGGCCTCCAGTCCGGCCTGTTCGGCGGCGACGGCCGGGTCGGGGTGCAGCAGCAGGTCGTGTCCGAAGGCCCGTGCCACGGTGGGCGGCGGTACGGGCGGGGCTCCGGTGAGGGCGGTGCTCAAGGCTGCTCCTTGGGGCGCGTGGGGGTGCGGACGCGCACTGTGGTGGAGGGGATCGGCGGGCACTCGCACCGTCGCGTCAGGTAAGGGTTACCTATCCATGACGGGTGATCACAAGGAGCGCTCACTCGTCCGGGTGAGAATCGGCGATTGTGCACATCCGGGGCCGGATGCCCTGCTGGGCCGGTGCACCGGCCGGGCCCGGATCACGGATCGGTGACCTCCGGCCGGCACCGCAACCCGGGGGGTGGGCAGCGCCGTCCTTCTGGGCGATGGAAGACTCCAGAACGGCGGACCGCCGCACCGCGAACCGGCCGGGTACCCACCGCCCCGGTGTGCGGCCGCCCGCCGCGGCACCGTCCGGCGAGCCGGGACCACCCGGCGACCCGGCACCGCCCAGCACCCACCGCCCGAGCACAGGGGGAAGCGCACAGATGCCAACGATCCACCGGTCAGCCCTGGCCGCCGCCCTGGCCGCGGGCACCCTGCTCGCCGTGAGCGCCTGCGGGCCCGACGGCCCGGCGGGCGGCGGGACCAGCCCCGCGCCGCCGCCCTCCTCCGCGGCGGCCCAGGCCGCGGGCGCGGGCGCGGGCGGGGCGATCGGCGGCATCACCCTCCCGTCCGGGCTGCCGACCAGCCTGCTGGAGGGACTGCCCAGGAGCTGGGACGACCTGAAGAAGTGGAAGTTCGAGGACTGGGACAAGTGGGCGTCCAAGCACGTCTTCAACAACCCGGTGGTGAAGGACTTCTGGGACCCGGACAAGATGGGCGACTCCAAGCCCGCCGAGCCGGCCCCGCCCGCCGCCAAGCCCGCCCCCGCCACCCCCGCGCCGTCCACCGACGACGGCGTGACCGACCCCGAGCCCCCGGTGGTCAAGGCCCTGGCGGTGCCCCGCCCGTACACGAAGCAGCCCTCCGGAAAGGTGTTCTTCTCCGCCCAGGGCGGCCGCGGAAACTGCTCGGCGACGGTGATCACCGACCCGCAGCACCCGGGAAAGAGCAACCTGGTCTGGACGGCCGGCCACTGCGTGCACGAGGGCAAGGGCGGGAACTTCTTCAAGGACCTGGTCTTCGTGCCCGCCTACAACAACTCGGGCGCCTCCAGCGGCGGCAAGCGGGCCCCGCTGTCCGAGCTGGCCCCGCTGGGCACCTGGTGGGCCGACCAGGTCACCGCCTCGCCGCAGTGGATGGTCGAGGGCGGCGGCAGCGGCGACGCCGCCAACCAGTACGACTTCGCGGTGATGCGCGTGCGCAACCAGAACGACACCGGCAAGTCCCTGGAGGAGACGGTCGGTTCGGCCGTTCCGGTCTGGTTCGACGCACCGCGCGACCAGCTCAAGGTCTCGGCCGTCGGCTACCCGCTCGTCAAGCCGTTCGACGGCCAGGAGCTGTACAAGTGCGACGGCGGCAAGCCGACCCGGCTCTCCTTCGACGCCAAGCGCCCGACGATGCTGACCATCGGCTGCACCATGACCCAGGGCGCCAGTGGCGGCGGCTGGTTCGCCACCATGCCCGACGGCAGGACCGCCCTGGTCAGCAACACCTCGATCGGCACCCAGGAGCACACCTCGCTGAGCGGCCCCTACCTGGAGGCGGTCGCCCGGCAGGCACTGGACTGGATCTCCAAGAAGTAGCAGCCGTACGAGGGAAGCAGCCGCCGGCGGGGGCGGTACGGGATCACCAGCACAGCACGGGGGACGAGCCAGCATGCCGACAACCACCAGCCGGCGGCGCCGGGCCGCGACAGCCGGCGCCGCGCTGCTCGCCGCGCTCGCGCTGGGCGCCGCCGGGTGCGGCCCGGACGGCCCGGCCCGGCCCGCCACCGCGCCCCTCGCCCTGCCCCGCTCCGCGCCCACCAGCCTGGGCGACCTGACCGGCTGGAAGGTGGAGGACTGGGACCGCTACGTCGCCGACAGCGCCTTCGCCGGCGACGCGGCGCCCGGCTTCTGGACGGCCGCCCGGATGGACACCGCCAAGCCCCGGCCCACCCCGGAGTACTCCCTGACCGCCCCCGCGGCGGCCGGTGTCGAACAGGACGCCCCGCCGGCCGCCGTCCCGGCCCAGCCGCTGCCGCACCCGTACGCCCAGGCCGGCGCGGTGGTCGGCCGGCTCTTCATGACCACGCCGCAGGGCGACGCGGCCTGCTCCGCCACCGTGGTCTCCGACCCGGTCAACCCCGGCCGCAGCAACCTCGTCTACACCGCCGCGCACTGCCTGCACGACGGCAAGGGCGGCGGCTGGCTGAAGAACCTGGTCTTCGTCCCCGCCTTCAACCGGGACGGCCGGGTGGTCCACGGCAAGCCGAACCCGGACCAGCAGGCCGCCCCGTACGGCCGGTGGACGGCGGTGCGCGCGCTGGTCTCGCCGACCTGGCGCCAGGAGAGCGGCGTCGGTGCCCGCAACCAGTACGACTACGGCGTGCTGCGGGTGCGCGGCGAGGACGGCTCCGGCAGGTCCCTGGAGGAGACGGTCGGCGGCTCGGTGCCGATCTGGTTCAACGCCCCGCGCGAGCAGATCACCGCGGCCGCCGCCTACGGCTACCCGGCCGAGCGGCCGTTCGACGGCCTGGAGCTCGAACACTGCGACTCCCCGGCCGCGCCCGGGCGGCTCTCCTTCGACCGGACCCGCCCGCCGATGTACGTGATCGGCTGCTCCATGACGGCCGGCGCCTCCGGCGGCGGCTGGTTCGTCATCAGGGACGGCAAGCCCAACCTGATCAGCGTCGGCGCGGTCGGCAACCGCAACCCGGCCGGCTACCAGGCCGGGCCCTCCCTGCACGACCAGGCGAAGCAGGCCTTCGACTACTTCGCCAAGAACGTCCGGTAGCCCCTGCGGGGGCACGGGAAGGGCCCCGGGACGGCGAACCGTCCCGGGGCCCTCCGTCGGCTCCGGCCTCAGCCCTGCAGCGCCACCGCGAAGTACTCCAGCTCGGCGGCCAGCTCGGCCTGCACCTTGGCGTGCAGCAGGGTGCCCTCGCCGGTGTGCTCGGCGGAGAGCAGCTCCCCCTCGGCGTGCACCCGGGAGACCAGCGCGCCCTGGGTGTAGGGCACCAGGGCCCGCACCTCGACCGCCGGACGCGGCAGCTCGTCGTCGATGAGCTGCAGCAGCTCCTCGATCCCCGCGCCGCTGCGGGCCGACACCACGATGGCGTGCGGCTCGCGGCGCAGCAGGCGCTGGAGCACGTGCGGGTCGGCGGCGTCCGCCTTGTTGATCACCACGATCTCCGGCACGTTCTGCGCGTCGACCGAGACGATGACCTCGCGGACGGCGGCCAGCTGCGTCTCCGGCTCGGGGTGCGAGCCGTCCACCACGTGCAGGATGAGGTCGGCGTCGGCGACCTCCTCCATGGTCGAGCGGAAGGCCTCGACCAGGTGGTGCGGCAGGTGCCGGACGAAGCCGACGGTGTCCGCCAGGGTGTAGAGCCGCCCGCCGGGGGTCTCGGCCCGGCGCACGGTCGGGTCCAGGGTGGCGAACAGCGAGTTCTCCACCAGGACGCCCGCACCGGTGAGCCGGTTGAGCAGCGAGGACTTGCCGGCGTTGGTGTACCCGGCGATGGCCACGGACGGCACCTGGTGGCGCTTGCGCTCCTGGCGCTTGGTGTCGCGGCCCTTCTTCATGTCGGCGATCTCCTTGCGGAGCTTCGCCATCTTCTCGCGGATCCGGCGCCGGTCGGTCTCGATCTTGGTCTCACCGGGACCACGGGTGGCCATGCCGCCGCCCGAGGTGCCGGAGCCACCGCCACCCATCTGCCGGGACAGCGACTGGCCCCAGCCGCGCAGGCGCGGCAGCATGTACTGCATCTGCGCGAGCGAGACCTGCGCCTTGCCCTCCCGGGACTTGGCGTGCTGGGCGAAGATGTCCAGGATCAGGGCCGTCCGGTCGACGACCTTGACCTTGACCACGTCCTCCAGGTGGATCAGCTGGCCGGGGGTGAGCTCACCGTCGCAGACGACGGTGTCGGCGCCGCTGGCGGCGACGATGTCGCGCAGTTCCTTCGCCTTGCCGGAGCCGATGTAGGTGGCCGCGTCGGGCTTGTCGCGGCGCTGGATGACGCCGTCCAGCACCTGGGAGCCGGCCGTCTCGGCGAGTGCGGCGAGCTCGGCCATCGAGTTCTCCGCCTCCTCCAGCGTGCCGTCCGTCCAGACGCCGACGAGCACCACGCGCTCCAGGCGGAGCTGGCGGTACTCGACCTCGGTGACGTCTTCGAGTTCGGTGGAGAGGCCGGCGACACGGCGCAGGGCGGCTCGCTCGCTGCGGTCGTACTGGTCGCCGTCGTAGTGGTGGCCGAGGTCCTCGTCGATGGCCGCGAGGTCCTCGTCCATGAGGGCTTCCGCCCGCAGACCGTCGAGGCGGCGCGGAGCGTCGGCGTGGTCGCGGGTGTCGAACGTGGAGGTCATTCTGTCCTTTGGCTCGCTGGTACGGGTGGCCTTCGGGGACCGCTGCCGCGGTCCCGTACGGAGTCTGCCCAGCTGCCGCCCCGGTTACCGTCCGGGCGGGGGTGAGCTGCCCCTCGGGTCCTCGGGTGAGACCCGGGCTCCTGTGCCCGGACAACGCTGTGGACCGGCCGTGAATTCCCCATGATGGTCGCACGCCCGGCGCGGGCCGGTCATCCCCATTTCCGCGGGCCGGTCATCCCGATTTCCCGCGGGCCGCCGGGCCGAGCGGCCGCTCCCCCGGCTCCCGGCCGCCGTCCGGGGCCTGCGGGCGGCTCACGTCGTACACCCCGGAGACCTTGAGCATCGCCCGCATCAGCCGCGGCAGGGCGGCCGGCTCGGGCAGTTCGACGGTGTAGGTGTGCCGGACCCGGGACTCCTGCGGCGGCTCGACCTCGGCCGAGACGATGCCGACGCCGGCGCCGGCTCCGGAGATCGCGGCGGTGAGGTCGGCGAGCAGCCGGGGCCGGTTCAGCGCCTCGGCCCGCAGGGTGACCCGGTGCCCGGTCGCCGGGGCGTCCTCCGGTCGCCAGCGGACCTCCAGCTCGGCCCGCCCGTCCGCGCGCATCCGCTCCCCCGCCGGGCAGCCGGTGCGGTGCACCGCGACCGCGCCGCCGCGGATCGGGTAGCCGGCCACCTCGTCCGGCGGCACCGGGGTGCAGCAGCGCGCCAGCCGGACCGGCGCCCCGGGCCGCCCGGCCACCACGACCGGGGCGGCCCGCCGCTCGGCGGTCGGGCGCCCTGGCGGGGCGGGCTGGCCGCCGGTCGGGCCGGTGCGGACCACCGGCTGCCGGGCCGGGTGGTCGGCCAGCCAGCGCTCGATGGCCAGCCGGGCGCCCGGGGTGCGGGCGTGCGCCAGCCACTCGGGGGCGGGGCCGGAGGGCTGGCCGCCGCCGGCCGGGAGGGATTCGGTGAGCACCGCGATCTGGTCGCCGTCCTCCAGCACGGTGGACAGGGCGGTGAGCCGCCCGTTGACCCGCACCCCGATACATCGGTGGCCGGTCTCCTCGCCGAGCAGGTAGGCCGCGTCCACGCAGGTGGCGCCGGCCCTCAGCTGAAGCGTTTCGCCGCTCTCCGTCACCACGGTGATCTCGCGGTCGCCGGCCAGGTCGGCGGTGAGCGCGGACCAGAAGGCGTCCGGATCGGGCGTCTCCTGCTGCCACTCCAGCAGCCGGCTGAGCCAGCCCGGGCGGGCCGGGTCGGTGCGGTCCAGCTCGTCGGCGTCCTGCACGGCGCCGGCCGGGGACGGGTCCCCGAGCGCGACCACCCCGGTCTCGGCCACCTCGTGCATCCGCCGGGTGCGGACCAGCACCTCGACCACCGCGCCGCCGCTGAGCGCCACGGCGGTGTGCAGCGACTGGTAGAGGTTGAACTTGGGCGCGGCCACGAAGTCCTTGAACTCCCCGGGCAGCGGCGTCCAGCAGGTGTGCAGCTCGCCGAGCACGGCGTAGCAGTCGGCGTTCTCCTCGACCACCACCAGCAGCCGCCCGAAGTCGGCCGGCCGCGGCCCCTGCGGCCGGCCGTCCGGCCCGGGCACGGCGGCCCGGCGGAGCAGCACCCGGTGCAGCGAGACGCAGTGCCGGGGGCGGACGGTCACCTCGGCGGTCACCCCGGCCTCGGCCAGTTGGCGGGCCAGCTGCCGGGCGAAGGGCTCCAGCAGGGTGTCCGGCTCGGCCTCGTGACCGGTCATCAGGGCGCGGGTGCGGGCGTGTTCCTCGGGGTGCAGGGTGGCGAAGACGATGTCCTCCAGCTCCGCCTTGAGCACCTGGATGCCGAGCCGCTCGGCCAGCGGGATCAGCACGTCCCGGGTGACCTTGGCGATCCGCACCTGGCTGGCCGGCTTCATGTGCCGGATGGTGCGCATGTTGTGCAGCCGGTCGGCCAGCTTGATCACCATCACCCGGACGTCGTCCCCGGTGGCGACCAGCATCTTGCGGAAGGTCTCGGCCTCGGCGGCGGCGCCGAAGTCGACCTTCTCCAGCTTCGTCACCCCGTCGACCAGGTAGGCGACTTCGGGCCCGAATCCGGCGCCCACCTGGTCCAGCGTCAACTCGGTGTCCTCGACCGTGTCGTGGAGCAGCGAGGCGACCAGGGTCGTCGTCCCGGCGCCGAGTTGGGCCAGGATCATGGTCACGGCCAGCGGGTGGGTGATGTACGGCTCGCCGCTCTTGCGCTTCTGGCCGCGGTGGCTGGCCTCGGCGAGCCGGTACGCCCGGGCGAGCAGGCCGAGGTCGGCCTGCGGGTGGTGCCGGCGGTGGACCTGGACGAGCGGCTCCAGGGCGTCCGGCACCGGCGGCCGGCCCGTGGCCAGTAACGCGGCCCGCCCGGCCCGGCCGAGAGCGGCCCGGCCGAGCTCTCCGAGGGGCCGCCTGGCCCCGGCCTGCCGTACGGTCGTCGGCTGCCCCGTCAGGGACTGCCCGGCTTCGATGGTCATCGGCACCTCCGGCAACGGTCGCCGGGCGCCGCCCCGTCCGAGGGGGTGATCTCGACACCCCTCCCCATGGGGTGATCGACCCGGTGGTCCATGCTACCGAGCAGAGCACGTTCCGCGACGCCCTGATTCCCGTCCGCGACCGGTATCACCCGATCGGGGGGATTCGTCACCACACGAATTGGGCAAACCGGGCCGCAGGCCTCAGCGCACCGACTCCCACCAGCGCCCGTCCAGCCGCCCCTCGGCCACGATCACCGCCGGCCCGGTCATCTCCACCCGGCCGTCCGGGTGCTCGGTGATGACCAGTCGCCCGCCCAGCACGTCCACGGTGTACGCGACCGACTCGCCGGTGACCGCCGGGTCGGCGCCGTCCCGGCGGATGGCCGCCACCGCCACCGCGCAGGCGCCGGTGCCGCAGGAGCGGGTCTCGCCCGAGCCGCGCTCGTGCACCCGCATCGCGACGTGCCGCGGCCCGCGGTCCACCACGAACTCGACGTTGACGCCCTCCGGGTAGGCGCTCGCGGGGCTGGTGAGCGGTGCGGCGAACAGGTCGCCGGCGTGGTCCAGGCTCTCCACGAAGGCCACCGCGTGCGGGTTGCCCATGTTGACGTTCAGGGCCGGCCAGCGCCGCTCGCCGACCGCGACCTCGATGCCGTCCGGCCCGGGCAGCCGGGCCCGGCCCATGTCGATGGTGACGTCGCCGGGCGTGCCGTCCTCGGCGGCCTCGGCGACCTTCGCGGTGAGCACCCCGGAACGGGTGGCGACGGCCAGCTCGCCCGGCTCGGCCAGGCCGGCCTCGACCAGGAAGCGGGCGAAGACCCGCAGGCCGTTGCCGCACATCTCGGCGACGCTGCCGTCGGAGTTGCGGTAGTCCATGAACCACTCGGCCCGGTCGGCCATCGCCGCGGCCGCCGGGTCGGCGGCGGCGCGCACCACGCGCAGCAGCCCGTCCCCGCCGAGGCCGGCCCGCCGGTCGCACAGCGCGGCGACGGTCTCGGGACCGATCTCCAGCGCGCCGTCCGGGTCCGGGACGATGACGAAGTCGTTCTGGGTGCCGTGCCCCTTGAAGAAGGGGATGCCGCCCTGCTGGGGAGAGGATGCGCTCACCCCTCCGATGGTACTGAGCGGCGACCAGCCCGCTCGGGGCGGGAGGCTCCCGGAGCTGGAGGCGCCCGGGGCGGAGGTGCTCCGGGCGGGCGGCGCTCAGCGCAGGTAGGCGACCCGCCAGACCGCGAGCGCGCAGGCGGCCAGCGCGATCAGGGTGTAGACCACGATCGCCTTCCAGCCGGCCCGCTGCCCGGAACCCCGCCGCGGCAGCCCCGGCCACTTGTAGCCGGCGTGCCGGGCGGCCATCGCGCCCCAGCCCATCGAGGCGGCGGTGAACAGCAGCCCGAGCATCCCGACCATGGTGGCGCGCGCCCCGGCCGAGCCGAAGGCGAGCGGGAAGGCGAACATCAGCGAGCCGAGGGTGCCCAGCAGGGCGATCGGCAGCGTCTGCCACCAGCGCAGCCGGCGCAGCGGACGGATCTCCCGTTCGTGCACCGCGGCGTCGGGCGGCGTGCGGGTGTCCAGGGCGGGCACCGCGGCCGCGTAGGAGGTCGGCGCCTCCAGTCCGGTCAGCACGGGGAGGTCACCCATCGTCGACTCGTCGAACTCCTCGGCCGGCGCGGTGACACTTCCGCCCTGGCCGGATTCGGGGCCGGTACCCGTCGACACACGGCCTCCCCTGACAGTTCGACACGAGCGGACTCGCGGCCGGGCACGGTCGGCCCGTTCGGCCGACCCCTACGGCATCGATGATGGCATGTCCAGAGAGGCGTTCCGGGCCTGACCGGGGTCGACGGGTGATCCGTGGCCATCACGTGATCGGGCCGTGACCGCCGGTTCGTCCTGCACGGTCGCCTGCGCGCGCAGGTGCACCGCCGGATTGGCCAAAAACCCGTCCTGTACGGCCGGAACCGCCTGACGGCCGATCAGTTCGAGGGATCGTTCCAGCAGCTCGACGGGGTCGGTGCCGGCCGGCCGGGAGAGCCATTCGATGCGGTCGTCGCGGCGGAACCAGGACTCCTGACGCCGGGCGAAGCGCTTGGTCGCCCGGACGGTCTCGGCCCGGGCCTCGTCCTCGGTGCACTCGCCGGCGAAGTGGTCGAGCACCTGCTGGTAGCCGAGCGCCCGGGAGGCGGTCCTGCCCTCGCGCAGCCCGGCCCTCTCCAGCTCCCGCACCTCGTCCAGCAGTCCGTCCTCCCACATCCGGTCGACCCGCAGCGCGATCCGCTCGTCCAGCTCCGGGCGCGGCACGGCGACGCCGATCTGCACCGCCTCGTACACGGCGGTGTTGCTCGGCAGGTTGGCGGTGAACGGCTGCCCGGTGATCTCGATGACCTCCAGGGCGCGGACGATCCGCCGGCCGTTGCTGACGAGGATCGCCTCGGCGGCCGCCGGGTCCAGCTCGGCCAGCCGCCCGTGCAGCGCGTACGGGCCGACCAGCTCCAGCTCGGCCTCCAGCCGGGCCCGCACCTCCGGGTCGGTGCCCGGGAACTCCATCTCGTCGATCGCCGCCCGGACGTACAGCCCGGAGCCGCCGACCAGGACGGGCGTGCGGCCGGCCGCGAGCAGCCGGTCGATCTCGGCCCGGGCCAGCCGCTGGTACTCGGCGACGCTGGCGGCCTCGGTGACGTCCCAGACGTCCAGCAGGTGGTGCGGCACTCCCCCGCGCTCGGCCGTGGTGAGCTTGGCGGTGCCGATGTCCATGCCCCGGTACAGCTGCATCGAGTCGGTGTTGATCACCTCGCCGTCGAGGCTGCGGGCGATGGCGACGGCCAGGTCGGACTTGCCGGCGGCGGTCGCGCCGACGACGCAGACCACACGGGGAGGGGCGACATGCGGGGTACGGGAGCTGCTCACCGTTCCAGTCTCCCAAAACCGCCGGGCCACCGGGGACCGGGCTGCCGCCCGCCCGCGACTGCGCGACGATATGACTGTTTCCCGGACATTTTCCGGCCGTTTCCCCGGTTGGGCCCGGTTTGCGAACGCTTTGCCCGGCCCGCTCGTTGTGCGGGGAACAGCGGATGAAGGAGATCGTCATGGGCCTGATGGACAACCTCAAGGGCAAGGCCGAGGAGCTCAAGGGCAAGGCCGGCGAGTTCGCGGGCAAGCACAGCGACCAGATCGAGAAGGCCGTGGACAAGGCCGGCGGGGCCATCGACAAGGCGACCAAGGGCAAGTACAGCGACAAGATCGAGCACGGCGCCGAGAAGGCCAAGGACGCGGTCGGCGACTTCGCCCAGAAGCCGAAGCCGGGCGACGAGGGGCAGCCCCCGCGGTCCTGACCCCGCGGTTCCGGTCCCGGCCGGTCCGGCGGCCCCGACCGGGAGCCCCGACGGCCGGGAGTCCCGGTCCGGCGGCCCCGGCCGGCTAGGACCAGGACGCCACGAAGTACCCGACCCCGTACGGCGCCTCCTGGTGGCCCAGCCGCCCGGTGAGGCCGGCGCCCTCCGCGGCGCCGGCCAGCACCTGCCAGGGCGCCCGGCCGTCGGCCTTGAGCTCGGCGGCCAGACCCGGGTCCAGCGCGGCCAGGGCGGGCAGGTCGGCCGAGCCCAGGGCGGCGGCCAGGGCGGTGTCGAAGCCCTCGGCCCGCTCGTCCAGGTATCCGGGCGCCTTCACCGAGCGGCAGGCGCTGCCGTCGCCGAGCACCAGCAGGGCGACCCGCTCGGCCAGGCCGGCCAGGCCCTGGCCGAGGCCGAGCATCCGGTCGGCGGGGGCGTCGGCGGGCACCGCGCAGGCGTGCGTCGGCAGGGTCACCCCGGCGCGCTCCAGCAGCCAGGCGCCGACGGTCAGCGAGGGGGCCAGCTCCGGCCCCTCGACCCGGTCGCCGGGCAGCTTGACGACCAGCGGAACCCCGTAGCGGCGGAAGGAGCCGGCTCCGCCCTCGGTCCAGACCTCGGCCGTCGGCCCGGTGCCGACCACCACGACCAGCTGCGGCCCGGCCGCGACCAGCGCCGCCAGCGCCTCGTCGCAGGCCGTGCGCAGGGCGTCCAGCTCGGGCGCGGCCCCGGCGGCGACCTCGGGGACGAGCAGCGGCGGACAGGGGCACACGGCGGCGGCTACCAGCATGTGGATCACTCTAGCCAAGAAGCCGGGCGGCCCGGCCGGAGCCGAAGCTCCCGCCGGGCCGCCCGGAACACCGGCGGGTCAGTCGCCGCAGCAGGCCCCGCCCGCCGGCGCGGCCAGCGGCAGCTCGGCCGGGGCGCCGATCTTCGGCAGGCCGAGCATCACTCCGGCCGGCTTGGCGGCGGGCGCGCCCTGGCGCTTCTCCCAGGCGTCGCCGGCGCGGGTGCGGCGCACCGCGAGCGCCGGGCCCTCGGCGAGCAGGTGGTGCGGGGCGGCGTAGGTGATCTCGACGGTCACCACGTCGCCGGGGCGCACCGGCTCGTCCGGCTTCGTGAAGTGCACCAGCCGGTTGTCGGGGGCGCGTCCGGAGAGCCGCCGGGTCTGATCGTCCTTCTTGCCCTCGCCCTCGGCGACCAGGATGTCCAGGGTGCGGCCGACCTGCTTCTTGTTCTCCTCCCAGGAGATCTCCTCCTGGAGGGCGATCAGCCGGTCGTAGCGGGCCTGGACGACCTCCTTCGGCACCTGGTCCGCCATGTCCGCGGCGGGGGTGCCGGGGCGCTTGGAGTACTGGAAGGTGAAGGCGTTGGTGAAGCGGGCCTCGCGGACGGTGTGCATCGTCTCCTCGAAGTCCTCCTCCGTCTCGCCGGGGAAGCCCACGATGATGTCGGTGGAGATCGCCGCGTCCGGCATCGCCTCGCGGACCTTGCGGATGATCCCGAGGAAACGGTCCTGCCGGTAGGAGCGGCGCATCGCCTTGAGGACGCGGTCCGAGCCGGACTGCAGCGGCATGTGCAGCTGGTGCATCACGCTCGGGGTCTCGGCCATCGCGGCGATCACGTCGTCGGTGAAGTCGCGGGGGTGCGGCGAGGTGAAGCGGATCCGCTCCAGGCCCTCGATCTGCCCGGCGGCGCGCAGCAGCTTGGAGAAGGCCTCGCGGTCGCCCAGGTCGGAGCCGTAGGCGTTGACGTTCTGGCCGAGCAGGGTCACCTCGATGACGCCCTCGTCCACCAGCGCCTCGATCTCGGCGAGGACGTCGCCGGGGCGGCGGTCCTCCTCCTTGCCGCGCAGCGCGGGGACGATGCAGAAGGTGCAGGTGTTGTTGCAGCCGACCGAGATGGCGACCCAGGCGGCGTACGCGGACTCGCGGCGGGTCGGCAGGGTGGAGGGGAAGGTCTCCAGCGACTCCAGGATCTCGACCTGGGCCCTGCGCTCGACCGCGGCCCGCTCCAGCAGCGCCGGCAGGTGGCCGATGTTGTGGGTGCCGAAGACCACGTCGACCCAGGGGGCGCGCTTGACGATGCTCTCGCGGTCCTTCTGGGCCAGGCAGCCGCCGACGGCGATCTGCATGCCCTTGTGACGGGTCTTGACCGGCGCGAGCTGGCCGAGGTTGCCGTACAGCTTGTTGTCGGCGTTCTCGCGCACCGCGCAGGTGTTGAACACCACCAGGTCCGGGTCGCCCTCGGGCCCGGCCTTGACGTACCCCGCGTCCTCCAGCAGGCCGGACAGCCGCTCGGAGTCGTGGACGTTCATCTGACAGCCGTGCGTGACGACCTTGTAGCTCTTCAATCCGCTCTCACCGCTCACCAGACCAGGGTACGGGCAGCGGCGAAGGGCTTTTCCCTGAGCTTCCACCACCCGTTCCACTCCCGTTCGGCCGGAGCGCCTGGCAGTATCCCTGCATGACCCCCACCACTGCGTCCCGTCTCGGCGCCGCCGTCCGCACCGCGGCCCGGAGCCCGCTGTGGCGCACGGTGCTGGTGGTGGTACTGCTGGTGGCCGGGTTCGGCGGCTGGTGGCTGTCGGCGGGCCGCTCGCCCGGATACCCGCGCGGCGAGGTCCGCTTCGCCACCGGGGTGCAGCGCGGCGTCTACGACCGGTACGGGCAGCTGCTCCAGGCCCACGTCTCCCGGGCCATGCCCGGGGTGCGGCTGGCCCTGGACAACTCCGAGGGCTCGATCGACAACCTCACCCGGGTGATCAGAGGCCGGGACGCCTTCGCGATAGCCACCGCCGACGCGGTCGCCGACTACCAGGGCCAGGGCAAGGAGAAGCTGCGGGCCATCGCCCGGCTGTACGACGACTACCTGCAGCTGATCGTCCCGGCCTCCTCCCCGGTGCGCCGCACCGCCGACCTCAAGGGCCTGCGGGTCGGCGTCGGCCTGCCGCAGTCCGGGGTGAACCTGGTGACCAAGCGGCTGCTGGGCGCGGCCGGCCTGGACCCGGACCACGACATCGTCCCGGTGCCGAAGGGGATCGGCGAGGCCGCCGACGACCTGCGCGCGGGCAGGCTGGACGCCTTCTTCTGGTCCGGCGGCCTGCCCACCAGCGCGCTCACCGACCTCTCCGACCACTTCCCGATCCGTGTCGTGCCGCTGAGCGACCTCGCCGAGGCCCTGCACAAGGCCGAGGGCGGCGGCACCGACGCCTACCGGGCGGCCACCATGCCCAAGGGGACGTACCCGAACGCCGAGCCCAAGGACGCCGTCGCCACGGTGGCCGTGCCCAACCTGCTGATCACCCTGGACGACGCGGACCCGCGCCTGGTCGAGGGGATGACCCGCGCGGTGATCGACAGCCGGGACCAGATCGGCGCCCAGGTGCACGCGGCCCAGCTGGTCGACCTGCGCACCGCCGTCTACACCGACCCGCTCCCGCTGCACACCGGCGCGGCCCGCTACTACCGCTCGGTGAAGCCGTAGGGCGCGGCCGCCGCCCGGTGAAGCCGTAGGGCGTAGGGCCTGCCCCGGCGCTACTTCTCCGGCCGGGGCACCGCGAGCGTCACCGCGAGCCCGGTCGGCCTGACCGGCGCGAAGCCGAGCGTGCCGCCGCCGGCCGCCAGCAGGGTGCGGGCGATGGACAGCCCGAGCCCCGAACCGTCCACGTTCTGGTGCCGCGTGCTGCGCCAGAACCGGTCCCCGGCCCGGGACAGCTCGTCCTCGGTGAGACCGGGCCCGGCGTCGGTGACGGTCACCGCGACCTCGTCCCGGCGCACCGCCACCCGCAGCCGCACCTCGCTGCCGGCCGGGCTGAACTTGAGCGCGTTGTCCACCACGGCGTCCAGGGCCGAGCCGAAGCCGATCGGGTCGGCCATCCCGATCGCCAGCGCCGGGCCGTCCCAGCGCAGCCCGATCCCGCGCTGCTCGGCCACCGGCCGCCAGGCGTCCACCCGGGACAGGGTGAGTTCGGCGAGGTCGGTGCGCTCCGGTTCGGGGCGGGCGTGCTCGGCGGTGGCCAGGCCGAGCAGGTCGTCCAGCACCCGGGCCAGCCGGGCGCCTTCCTCCCGTACGCCGCTGAGCTCCTCCTCGTGGCCCTCGGGCAGTTCCAGGCCGAGCAGCTCGACCCGCAGCAGCAGCGCCGACAGCGGGTTGCGCAGCTGGTGGGAGGCGTCCGCGACGAAGGCCTTCTGCTGGTCCATGGCGAGCACCACGTGGTCCGCCATCTCGTTGAACGACCGGGCCAGCCGCTGGAGTTCGGGCGGTCCGCCGCCCGGGGCGACCCGGGCGGCCATCCGGCCGGTGGCAATGTCGTGGGTGGCCCGGTCCAGGGTGCGCACCGGGCGCAGCACCCACTCGGTGAGCCGGACGGCGAGCAGCACGGCGACGATCATCGCGGCGGCCTCGCCCGTGCCGATCACCAGCCACTTGTGCACCACCCGGGTGCGCAGCGCCTCGGCCGGGGATTCGCTGAGCACCACCGCGACCACGTCGCCGTCGCGCACCACGGGGGCGGCGACGGTGATCGTCCGGTCCGGCGTCCACGGCCAGACCTGCGGCGGGTTGTGGCTGCGCCGCCCGTCCAGCGCCTCCTGGAAGGCCTGGGCGCCCCAGCCCCCGGAGGGCACCCGCCAGTCGTCCGGGGCGACGGCGAGCGGAACGCCGTCGCGCTGGAAGATGCCCAGGCGCACGCCGTACAGGTCGTGGTAGCGGCGGACCTCGGCCTCGATCGCGCGCTGCCGGCTGCCGTCGCCCGGGGCGGGTTCCGGGTCGCCCTTGCGGGCGGAGTCGGCGGCGCCGGAGGTGGGCAGGTCCTGGGCGAGGCGGGCGGCGTCGTCGAGCCGGTCGACGACCACCTTGGTCTGTTCGGCCGCCGCGACCGCCGCCGCGAGCGGCAGCCCCAGGGCGGCCAGGACGCAGAGCATGAGGGCGATCAGGATGCCGAGCAGGCGGGTGCGCACGTGCGGTCAGTGCTCCGCGGGGGCGCTCGGGGCCGGTTCGGCCGCGGCGGGCGTCGGGCAGTCGGGGATCAGCCGGTAGCCGACCCCGCGCACGGCCTCGACCAGGCCGGGCAGCGCCAGCTTGTTGCGCAGCGAGCCGATGTGCACCTCCAGGGTGCGCCCGTTGCCCTCCCAGCCGCTGCGCCAGACCTCGCTGAAGATCTGCTCGCGCCGGTAGACGACGCCGGGGCTCTGCGCGAGCAGCGCGAGCAGGTCGAACTCCTTGCGGGTGAGCGGCACGTCGCGGCCGTCCACGCTGACCCGGCGGCGCTCCCGGTCGATCCGGATGCCGCGGGACTCCAGCGGGCCGCGCTGCTGCGGCACGGTGTCGGGCGCGGGCACCGCCACCGCGGCGGGGGCGGCGCCGCGGCGGGCCACGGCGTGGATGCGGGCGAGCAGCTCGCCCATGTCGTACGGCTTGGTGACGTAGTCGTCGGCGCCCAGGTTGAGGCCGTGGATCCGGGAGCGGACGTCGGCACGGGCGGTGACCATGATCACCGGCACGCCGCTGCCGGCCCTGATCCGGCTGCACACCTCGAAGCCGTCGCGGTCGGGCAGTCCGAGGTCGAGCAGCACCACGCGGTACGGCTCGTTGCCGTCCGGCACCAGGGCGTCCAGCGCCTCGTGCCCGCTGCGGGCGTGCCGGACCTGGAAGCCGTGCCGGCCCAGCACCGCGACCAGCGCGGCGGCCACGCGTTCGTCGTCCTCGACGAGCAGCAGTCGCATCCTGTCCTCCTCCTTCCCCCACGTGATCACCGATGATCACCGGGCCGATCGTTCAGGTCCCGGTCCTGCGCAGTATGGGCCAGTGAACGGCCCGGCGCCAGGTTCGACCGCGCACCGGGCCCGGGGGGAACGGGGAGCACCGGAGCGGATTCCCGCTGTGACATGCCCCGTCGGCGCCCGCGCGAACAGCGTGCGAGCGCCGTGTGGCCGTTTCGTGATCCTCAAGTTCCGCTCAGATCGGCTGACGGCGCGCGGTCATGGCTCCTAAGGTCGGCCCACCGGGGGCCGCGGCTCCGCCGGCCTCGGCCCCCGGATCCGTACCACCATTGTCTGTCAAGGGAGTTGAGACTTCTCGGACAGGCGTGATTCGACGACAGAGGGAGCAGGCGCGATGACCGAGAGCCCGGTCGAGGACTCCACCCCCGCAGCCGCCCCACTGGTCGTGCTGAGCAACGTCAACAAGCACTACGGTGCGCTGCACGTCCTGCAGGACATCGACCTCCGGATCGCCCAGGGCGAGGTGGTCGTGCTGATCGGCCCGTCCGGCTCGGGCAAGTCGACGCTCTGCCGGACGATCAACCGGCTGGAGACGATCGACTCCGGCGCGATCACGATCGACGGCCGGCCGCTGCCCGACGAGGGCAAGGAACTGGCCCGGCTGCGCGCCGAGGTCGGCATGGTGTTCCAGAGCTTCAACCTGTTCGCGCACAAGACCGTGCTGGAGAACGTGGTCATCGGCCAGGTGAAGGTGCGCAAGGTGCCCCGCCCGCAGGCCGAGAAGACCGCCCGGGAGCTGCTGGAGCGGGTCGGCGTCGGCGCGCAGGCGGACAAGTTCCCGGCCCAGCTCTCCGGCGGCCAGCAGCAGCGCGTGGCGATCGCCCGCGCGCTGGCGATGAAGCCCAAGGTGATGCTCTTCGACGAGCCCACCTCGGCGCTGGACCCGGAGATGGTCAACGAGGTGCTGGAGGTCATGCGCCAGCTCGCCGCGGACGGCATGACGATGGTCGTGGTCACCCACGAGATGGGCTTCGCCCGCTCCGCCGCCAACCGGGTCCTGTTCATGGCCGACGGGAAGATCGTCGAGCAGAACACCCCGGACGCGTTCTTCACCGCGCCGCGCTCCGAGCGCGCCAAGGACTTCCTCTCGAAGATCCTCCACCACTGACGCTTCGAGACCGGCGGGACCGCCCCCGGCCGCAGTGCCGGCCGGCCCCGCCCGTGCACGCCTTCCAGACGCCAGAGCCCGGTTGACACCGCGGCCCAGCCCCAGGAGAACCCTCATGAGGACGTCCCGCACCCTCGCCGTCGCGCTCTGTGCCGTCGCGCTCACCGCCACCGCCGCCTGCGGCAAGGACGGCACCCCCGGCGCCACCGCCGCGAGCAGCGGCGCCGGCGCCCCGAAGCTGCCGAGCTACACGGTCAAGACCGACGTCAAGGTGGACTCCGCGGTCCTCGCCGAGGCCAAGAAGCGCGGCCAGCTGATCATCGGCGCCAAGGCCGACCAGCCGAACCTCGGCTGGGAGGACGTCGCCAGCGGCGACCGCAGCGGCTTCGACATCGAGATCGCCAAGATGATCGCCGCCGACCTCGGCTTCACCCCGCAGCAGATCAAGTGGCAGACCCTGGTCTCCTCGCAGCGCGAGCCGGCCATCGCCAAGGGCCAGATCGACTTCTACGTCGGCACCTACAGCATCAACGACGAGCGCAAGAAGAGCGTCTCCTTCGCCGGCCCGTACTACATCGCCGGCCAGGACCTGCTGGTGAAGGCCGACAACACCACGATCACCGGCCCGGAGAGCACCGGCGGCAAGAACGTCTGCACCGCCACCGGCTCGACCTCGATCAAGAACATCCAGCAGTACAACCCGAAGGTCACCCAGTTCGACACCTACTCGGCCTGCGTCGAGAAGCTGCTGTCCGGCGAGGTCGACGCGGTCACCACCGACGACGCGATCCTCAAGGGCTACGCCTCCAAGTACAGCCCCAAGCTCAAGGTGGTCGGCAAGCCGTTCACCAAGGAGAACTACGGCGTCGGCCTCAACAAGGACGACAAGGCGCTGCGCGACGCGATCAGCGACGCCCTCAAGGCCCACGAGGACAACGGCGACTGGAAGAAGGCCTACGACGCGACCCTGGGCGCCTCCGGCTCCCCGGCGCCGGACGTCCCGGCCCTCGAGCGCTACTGATCCGCCCGCCGTACGTCGACTCCCGACCATGAACTGAGAGGAGGGCCGCCGGATGGGGTTCCTGTTCGAGGACGACAACTTCGCGTTGTTCCGCGACGGCTTCCTACAGACGATCGAGGTGAGCGCGCTCAGCGCTCTTCTCGCCCTGCTGCTGGGCACCCTGCTGGCGGCCTTCCGGGTCTCCCCGGTGCCGGTCCTGCGCGCCTTCGGCACCGCCTGGGTGACGCTCTTCCGCAACACCCCGCTGACCCTGCTGTTCTTCGCCGTCACCTTCGGCCTGCCGCCGCTGGGCGTGCACTTCAGCCACCTGGCGTTCGCGGTGCTGGCGCTCGGCGGGTACACCGCCTCGTTCGTCTGCGAGGTCATCCGCTCCGGCATCAACACCGTGCCGCTGGGCCAGGCGGAGGCCGCCCGCAGCCTGGGCATGACCTTCGGCCAGACCCTCACCCTGGTCGTCCTGCCGCAGGCCGCCCGGACCGTCCTGGGCCCGATGAGCAGCGTGTTCATCGCCCTGCCCAGGAACTCGGCGATCGCCGGCGCGTTCAGCGTCCCCGAGCTGTACAGCGCCCAGCAGACCTTCTCCGAGCGCGGCTACTCGATCTTCGCCATCTTCTTCTGGGTGGCCTGCGCCTACCTGCTGATCAGCGCCACGGTCGCCACGTTCTTCCGCTTCCTGGAATCCCGACTGGCGGTGGCCCGATGAGTGAGCGCAGCGAGCGAACGATCAAGTGGTGCGCGTGGGCGAAGGCCCCTGCCGAGCGCAGCGAGGTGGGCGCATGAGCGTTCTGAACCGTCAGGCGTCGGCGAGTGTCCTCTACGACACCCCCGGCCCGAAGGCCCGTACCCGGTACCGCATGTTCGGTGTCCTCTCGGTGCTCGGCATCGCCGGTCTCCTCTGGTACGTCTTCAGCGCGCTGAACGACAACGGCCAGTTCGACGCCGGCCTCTGGGACGCCTTCCAGTACACCTTCGTCCAGCAACAGATCGTGGACGGCCTGCTGTCCACCCTGGAGGCCTTCGGGCTCGCGGCAGCCTTCTCGCTCACTCTGGGCGCGCTGCTGGCGGCCGGTCAGCTCTCCGACCACCGGCCGGTCCGCTGGTTCTGCACGGCCTTCACCCAGTTCTTCCGGGCGATGCCGCTGCTGATCCTGATCGTCGGGCTCTACTACGCCTTCTTCGCCCAGCAGCCGATGTGGGCGCTGGTGCTCGGCCTCAGCCTCTACAACGGGGCGGTCCAGGCCGAGATCATCCGCAGCGGCGTCAACGCCGTCCCGCGCGGCCAGGGCGAGGCGGCGTACGGGCTCGGCATGCGCAAGACCCAGGTGATGATGTCGATCCTGGTGCCGCAGGCCGTCCGCTCGATGCTGCCCTCGATGATCGGCCAGCTGGTCGTCACCCTCAAGGACACCTCGCTCGGCTTCGTCATCACCTACAGCGAACTGTTGTTCATGGGCAAGAAGATCGCCAGCCAGCCGATCAACGCCGCGGGCTTCCCCTACATCCCCGTGGTGCTCGTGATCGGCCCGATCTACATCGTGATGTGCCTTCTGTTGACCGCGCTCGCACGCTGGATCGAAGCACGTGGCCGTCGCGGCGCGAACCGGCGCACTTCAGCTTCTGCTTGACGGACACGCAGGTGAACTGTTGCATTGCTCTTCGTGACACCTCCCGGGAGCATCCACGCGGCATATGCGGCAGCGGTAACTGACGCCGGCCGATCGGCCGGTTCGCGCCCGGAGGTTTCCTCATGGACCCGGTGATCGTGGTCGGGGCCGGACCGGTCGGTCTGGCCCTGGCCCTCGCCCTGGCCCGGCACGAGGTACCCACCGTCGTCCTGGACGAGGGCTCCGGACTCTGTCCCGAGGGCCCGCGCAGCCTCGTGCTCGGCGCCGACACCGCCGCCTTCCTGACCCGGATCGGCTACCCGCGGGCCGCCTCGGACTCCGCGCTGTGGGACTCCTTCGCCGTCTGGCGCCGCCGCCAGGAGGTGCTGCGGATCGACCTCACCGATTCGCCCACCTACCACCTGCCCCAGCACCGCCTCCAGCGCGGGCTGCGCGACGCCCTCACCGGCACCCCGCTGATCAAGCTGGTCCCGCTCAACCGGGTCGTCGAACTCGAACAGGACCGGGACGGCGTCAGCATCCGCACCACGGGCACCCAGGACGGCTCCACCACCTGGTGGCGCGGCAGCCACCTGGTCGGCTGCGACGGCGCCAGATCCACCGTCCGCAAGCTCCTGAAGATCCGTTTCCCCGGCCGCCCGGCGGTCGACCGCAACGCCATCGCCACCGTCCGGGTCGACCTGCCCTTCGACGGCGCCCGCTTGCACCGCGAGCCCCCGTGGCGGGGCGACCGCGAGGCCTCCGCCCGTCCGCTGCCGGACGGCGTCTGGCGGCTCGACTGGCGACTGCCCCCCGGCCGGCCCGCCGCCACCGAGACGGTCGACCCGCACGCCACCTGGCCCGGCATCGTCACCGGCGACACCCTGCTCACCCGGGTCACCTCCACCCTCACCGGCTGGTGCGGCGAGCTGCCCCGCTTCGAACTGCTGGCCGCCGCCGACCACACCGCCCAGCAGCGGCTCGCCGCCCGCTTCCGGATCGGCCGCTGCTTCCTGGCCGGCGACGCCGCCCACCTGCACGGCGCGCTCGGCATGCAGAACCTCCCGGACGGGCTGCGCGACGCCGACAACCTCGCCTGGCGGCTGGCCCTCGCCTGGCACCTCCACTCCGGCGGCCCGCAGCCCGGCGGATCGCTGCTGGACGGCTACGAGGCCGAGCGGCGCGGTGCGGTCGGCGCCCGGCTGCGCGCGGTCGACCAGTCCATGCCGCTGCTGCGCCCGCTGCGCGGCTGGCAGCAGACCCGGCGCTCGCTGCTGGTCGGCGGCTTCCGCAAGCACGCCCCGCTGCTCGCCGACGGCCAGCTCGGCACCGGCCGGTTCGGCGGCGCTCCCGCCTACCCGGCGGCGCCCTCCGGCGTTCCCGGCCGGGTCCCGGTGCAGCGCGGCGCGCGCGGCACCACCTCGCTCAGCGAGCTGCTGCCCGCCACCGCCCCCGGGGTGCTCGTCCCGGACCTGCCGGTGCTCGCCGACGACGGCACTCCCGACCACCTGCACGCCCGGCTCGGCACCACCTTCCTGCTGCTGCTGGTCGCCCCCGGCACCGCCGTCTGGTCGTCCGAGCACTGGCTCGGCGCCGGCCTGATGCCCCGCCTCGCCGAGGTCGCCGCCGCGCTGCCCGTCCCCGCCGAGGTGCTGGTCACCGAGGACTACCCGGGCGCCGGCCCGCACTCCGTCCTGCTGATCCGCCCGGACGGCCACCTCGTCGGCGTCACCCAGGGCGCCGTCGCCGAGGACCTCCTCGCCCTCGCCGACCGCGCCCGCGGCGGCCCGGCCACGCTCACCCCGGCCCCCGACCCGGCCGAGCAGTCCGAGCCCCGCGAGGTGGACTCCCCGAGCCAGGGCGTGTCCTGACAGGTCCTGGCGGGTCCTGGCGGGACGGCCCGGCAGGTCCTTGCAGGTCTGGCAGGTCTGGCAGGTCTCCTGGCGGGGCGTCCTAGCCGGCCACCGCCGTGGCCCGGCTCTCGCGGACCACCGTCACCCGGATCCGGCCCGGGTAGGTCAGCTCGGTGGAGAACTGGCGGGCGACCTCACGGGCGATCAGCTCCGCGCCCAGGTCGTCCACCGCGTCCGGGCGGACCATCACCCGGACCTCGCGGCCGGCCTGCATCGCGTACACCTCGGCCACGCCCTGGTGCGAGCGCGCGATCTCCTCCAGCCGCGCCAGCCGCCGCACGTACAGCTCCAGCGACTCCTTGCGGGCGCCCGGCCGACCGCCCGAGCAGCCGTCCGCGGCCTGGGTCAGCACGGCCGTCACCGTCCGGGGATCGACCTCGTTGTGGTGGGCGGCGATCGCGTGCACCACCTCGGGGGACTCGCCGTACCGCCGGGCGAGCTCCGCGCCCACCGCCGCGTGGCTGCCCTCCGACTCATGGGTGAGCGCCTTGCCGATGTCGTGCAGCAGCGCCGCGCGCCGCACCGGCTCCGGGTCCACCCCGAGCTCCGCGGCCATCATCCCGGCCAGGTGCGCGGACTCCAGCAGGTGCCCGAGCACGTTCTGCCCGTACGACGCCCGGTAGCGCAACGAGCCCAGGGTGCGGACGAGTTCGGGGTGCATCGCACCGACCCGGGCGTCCAGCAGGGCGTCCTCGCCGGCCCGGACGCAGCGCTGCCCGACCTCCTCGCGGCTGCGCTCGTGCAGGTGCTCGATCCGGGTCGGGTGGATCCGGCCGTCCTCGACCAGCTGCTCCAGGGTGAGCCGGGCGGTCTCCCGGCGGACCGGGTCGAAGCAGGACAGCTGCACCGACTCGGGGGTGTCGTCGACGATCAGGTTCACGCCGGTGACCGCCTCGAAGGCCCGGATGTTGCGGCCCTCCCGACCGATGATCCGGCCCTTGATGTCCTCGTTCGGCAGCGGCAGGACGGTGACGGCGCTCTCCATCGTCTGCTCCGTCGCCAGCCGCTGGATCGCCCCGGCGACGATGTCCCGGGCCCGGCGCTCACCCTCCTCCTTGGCCTCGCGCTCGATCTCCCGGACGGTAACTGCGGCCTCCCGCCGGACCGACTCCTCGGCCTCCCGCAGGAGTTCGGCGCGGGCCTGCTCGGCGGAGAGCCCGGCGGCCCGCTCCAGCGCCGCCACCCGGCGGGCGACCAGCGCCTCGGACTCGCTCCGGGACCGCTCCAACTCGGTCGAGCGCTCCGCCAGTTCGTCCTCGCGGCGGCGCAGCCTGCGCAGCTCCTCGGCCATGTCCTGCTCGCGCCGGGCGAGTTCGGCCCGCTGCCCGGCGCTCTGCTCCTCGGCCCGCCGACGGGCCCGCTCGGCCTCGGCCAGCGCGCTGTGCCGGGCCGCCCGGAGCCGCCTGATCACCAGCCCGGCGGCCACCGCGAACACCAGCAGCAGGAACGCGGCCGATCCGGCGACCGCCACCAGCGAGCCGCCCGGGCCGGTGCCCGCCGAGATCCCCATGTGCCGCCCACTCCCCCGTCGCCGCGCGGGCCGCCGTACGGAGGCGCCCCGGGAACTGATGGCGAGGCTAGGTGGGGGTCATGAAAGGGTCAAGGGTTGACCTGGTTCACTCCAGGACGCCTACAGAACTGCCACTACTCCCGACCCGACAGTTCACTCTGCTCCTCCTCCAGCGCACTGCGCACCACCCGGAACGCCAGTCCCTCGGAGTAGCCGCGCCGGGCCAGCATCCCGACCAGCCGCCGGGTGCGCACCTGTGCGTCCAGCCCTCGGGTGGAGCGCAGCCTGCGCTCCACCAACGCCCGGGCCGCGTCCGTCTCGTCGTCGTGGTCGACCTGGGCGACGGCCTGCTCGACCAGGTCGGCGGCGACGCCCTTGGTGCGCAGCTCCTGGGTCAGCGCCCGCCGGGACAGGCCCCGGACGGCGTGCCGGGACTCCACCCAGGCCGCGGCGAAGGCCGCGTCGTCGATCAGCCCGACCTCTTCGAGCCGGGTGAGCACCTCGTCGGCGACCTCGTCCGGGATCTCCCGCTTGCGCAGGGCGTCGGCGAGCTGCTTGCGGGTCTTGGCGGCGCCGGTCAGCAGCCGCAGGCAGATGTCCCGCGCGCGGGTCTCCGGATCGACCGACTCCTCGGCCTGCTTCCGGGAGGCGCGGCCGGTGCCCTCCTCCCCGGACGGCCCGGCCGCGGAACGGCCCCGACGGGCGCCGCGACGGGAGGCCGAGGCGGCCGCACCCCCGTGACCGGCCGCCTCGCCTCCGCCCCGGCCGCTCTCCGCGGCCGCCGGTGCCGAAGCGGGCCCCGCCGCTTCGAGTTCCTCGGCCTCCAGGGCCGAGCGCCGCCGTCGGCGGCCGGTGGGCAGCTCGGAGGCGGAGACCAGGCCGAGCGCCTCGACCGATGCTTCCGCCGGCTCCGGCCCGGGCGCCGCGCCGGGCACCGCCCGGTCCGGAGCCAGGTCGAACTCCGGCTCGGGGCCGGATGCCCACCGCGTGGTGGAGCGGCGGTCGCGCCGGGAGGGCCGCCGCCCGGGCCTCTCGGTCGCCGGCTCCGGTTCCTCCGCGACCGCGGCGAACCAGTCCGGCGGGCCGTAGTCGTCGTCCTCCGGGCCCGCCGGGCCGCCGCCCACCGTGTCGTACTGCGTCAACGGATCAGGCCTTGGCCGCCGCCGTCTTCTTCGCCGCGGCCGTCTTGGTGGCGGTCGCGGTGATCGGCTTGGCGGCGCCGTCGGCGGCGGGAGCAGCAGCGGCGGCGTCGGCCCCGCCCTCGGCCGGCTCCTCCACCTTCGGGCCGATGCCGAGCTTGCCCTTGATCTTCCGCTCGATCTCGTCGGCGAGCTGCGGGTTGTCCCGCAGGAAGTTGCGGGCGTTCTCCTTGCCCTGGCCGAGCTGGTCGCCCTCGTAGGTGTACCAGGCGCCCGACTTGCGGATGAAGCCGTGCTCCACGCCCATGTCGATCAGGCCGCCCTCGCGGCTGATGCCCACGCCGTAGAGGATGTCGAACTCGGCCTGCTTGAACGGCGCGGCGACCTTGTTCTTGACCACCTTGACGCGGGTGCGGTTGCCGACCGCCTCGGTGCCGTCCTTCAGGGTCTCGATCCGGCGGATGTCGAGGCGGACCGAGGCGTAGAACTTCAGCGCCCGGCCACCCGTCGTGGTCTCCGGCGAACCGAACATCACGCCGATCTTCTCGCGCAGCTGGTTGATGAAGATCGCGGTGGTGTTCGACTGGTTCAGCGCACCGGCGATCTTGCGCAGCGCCTGGCTCATCAGTCGGGCCTGCAGACCGACGTGCGAGTCGCCCATCTCGCCCTCGATCTCGGCGCGCGGCACGAGCGCCGCGACCGAGTCGATGATCACCAGGTCGATCGCGCCGGAGCGGATCAGCATGTCGGTGATCTCCAGCGCCTGCTCACCGGTGTCCGGCTGGCTGACCAGCAGGGCGTCGGTGTCCACGCCGAGCTTCTTGGCGTACTCGGGGTCGAGCGCGTGCTCCGCGTCGACGAACGCGACCGTGCCGCCGGCCTTCTGGGCGTTGGCGGCCAGGTGCAGGGTCAGGGTGGTCTTGCCGGAGGACTCGGGGCCGTAGATCTCGACCACCCGGCCGCGCGGGATGCCGCCGACCCCGAGGGCGACGTCCAGGGCGGTGGACCCGGTGGAGATCACCTCGACCGGCTCGTTGGCCTTCTCGCCGAGGCGCATCACCGAGCCCTTGCCGAACTGCCGCTCGATCTGGGCGAGAGCGGTCTCCAGGGCCTTCTCGCGGTCCGTACCTGCCATGGCTTTTTCCCTCGGGTTCTGTGCTGTGCGCTTCATCGTCCTCGACGCTAGCGCGTCCCACTGACAAACGGGCTCGATCGGGCTCGGCCTGTGGAAAACTCCTCGCCGGAGAGTACAAAGAACATCTGTTCGATTCAAGCGTCGCACGTCCGGGCCGTGCCGCCCCCGGGGGCGGCGCCCCGGGTCACTCCCCGCGCCTCGTCCCGTCCCCGCCGACCATCCGGCGCAGCCGCCGGGCCGCCTCCCGGCGCAGTTCCCGCCGCGCCCGCCGCTGCTCGCCCCGGTCGATCCGCGGATCGGTGGCCACCTCGTACCGCCGCACGTACGTCCCCACGAAGCCCTGGAGCGTGGCCGCCGCCGGGATCGCGATCACCGCGCCGACCGCGCCGAGCAGCGCCGCACCCGCGATCACCGAGCCGAAGGCCACCGCCGGGTGCACGTCCACCGTCCGCGCGGTGATCCGCGGCTGCAGCAGGTAGTTCTCGACCTGCTGGTAGACCACCACGAAGACCAGCACCCAGAGCGCGTCCACCGGCTCCACCGTCAGCGCCACCAGCACCGGCAGCGTCCCGGCCAGGTACGTCCCGAGGGTCGGCACGAACTGCGACATGACGCCGACCCAGACCGCCAGCGCCGCCGCGTACGGCAGGTCCAGCAGCTCGAACATCACCCAGTGCCCGGCGGCCGACACCACCGCGAGCAGCGCCCGGGAATACAGGTAGCCGCCGGTCTTGGCGAGCGCGATCTCCCAGGCCCGCAGCACCTCGCCCTGCTTGGCGGGCGGCAGCATCGAACAGACCGTCCGGCGCACCCGCGGGCCCTCGGCGGTGAAGTAGAAGGTGAACAGCCCCACCGTGAAGGCCTGGAAGAGCCCGCCGATCACGGTGGACGAGACGCCCCAGACATTGTCGGCGGCCTGCTGGACGTAGTTCTCGATGGTGCCGGAGTCCTTGAGCAACCGATTCTGCAACTCGCCCAGCGAGAGGTCCTGGTGGAAGGTCCGGTTGATCCAGCCGATCAGATTGTCGACCAGGTGCGGAAGGTCCCCCGCGATCTTCGCCACCTGGTCGACCAGCAGCGTGCCGAGCGCGGCGAGGAAGCCCACCACCGCGGCCCCGACCGCCACGAACACCAGGAAGGTCCCCACCCCCCGGCGCACTCCCCGCGCCGCCATCCGGTCCACGGCCGGCTCCAGCGCCAGCGACAGAAAGAACGACACCAGCAGCATCACGAACAGGTCGATCAGCTGCCGGAACGCCCAGTCGGCGAGCTGGAACACCCCCACCAGCACCAGGAACAGCACCATCGCCCGCGGCAGCCAGCGCGGCATCCCGCCGCCCCAGAGCCCCCCGCCCACCGGAGCGCCCTCGGCGCTCCGGTCCGAATTCTTCTGCTCTGCGCTATTTGTCACCCGAACAGTCTGTCCCATGCCGGCCGGAGGCCGGCACTCAGCGCAGCACGCCGGAGACGCCCTGGGTGTCGCAGACCACGCGCCAGACGTCCTTGGCCTCCCAGCCCGACTCCAGCGCCTGGCGCACCGTCCGCCCGCCCAGCTCGCTCATCACGTGGTCGGTCGCGAACGACTCCGCGTACGACTCCCCGAAGTGCGCGTACATCCGTCGCCAGAAATCCGTCAGCCTCATGCCTCGAGTATCCCGGACCGCGCCCGCCAGTCCCCGGCCGTCAGCGCGTACTCGACCTCACCGTGCTCACTGCCCGGGATCGTCTCCGGGTAGTCCTCGCGGAACGTACGGACGTACGACAGCCCGCTCTTCTCCATCACCCGCCGCGAGCCCGCGTTCACCGTCATGGTGTACGCCACCACCCGCTCCACCCCCAGCTCCGCGAACCCGCGCCGGACCAGCGCCCGCGCTCCCTCCGTCGCGTACCCGCGCCCCCACGCGGCCCGCCGCAAGCGGTACCCGAGCTCGACCTCCCCGCGCTCACCCTCCCGCGTCGGCCGGAACTCGAACCACCCCAGGAACGCCCCGCCTGCCCGCTCCTCGGCCGCCCACCAGCCGAGGTCGCCGTACCGCCGGTAGTGCTCCAGGTACTGCGGCAACAACTCCCCCTCGACCCACTCCCGCGGGCTCGGCCTCCCCCCGGTGAGGAAGCGCATCACCGCGGGGTCCCCGTCCAGCTCCACGAGCCGGTCCGCGTCCGCCGCCGTGAAGCGCCGCAGCACCAGCCGCTCGGTCGTCAGGAACACCGCCGCGTCCGATTCACCCATGCTCCGATCCTCACCCCCGTCCCGCCGCCCCGTCACCTGCTTTTCCCCGCCCCACCACCCGGCGGGCGCGCGGGGCGCAGCCCGCGCGCCCGCAACGGAAACCGCGCCCCCGTCACCGGGGCAGCGCCAGCAGCCCCGCACCGAAGTACTGCCGCTCCCCGCAGCCGAACACCCCCGCAGGACACCCCGGCGCCGCCGCCCCCGCCAGCACCCCCGCCAGCCCGTCCGCCCCCAGTTCGGGACGCAGGGCCGCCACCACCGCCACCGCCCCGGTCACGTGCGCGGCCGCCATCGAGGTCCCCGCCAGCGCGGCGTACCGCCCGTCCGGCCAGTCGGAGACGATCGCGCCCTGCGGCCCGCCGTCCGGGTCGCCCCCCGGCGCGGCCAGCGAGACCCGTCCGCGCCCGTAGTTGGAGTAGCCCGCCGGGTGCCCGTCCCGGTTGACCGAGGTGACGGTGACCACCCCGGGCAGCTCGCCGGGCAGCCGCACGCACTCGGTGCCCAGGTGGCGGACGGGCGCCGGCCCCGAGACCCGGTCGTTGGGGCTCCGGTCGTCGGTCCGCCCGGCGCCGAGGTCCTGCCCGTCGTTGCCCGCCGAGGCGACCACCACCGCCCCCTTCCGCCGGGCGTACCCGACGGCCCGCCCGACGGCCGCGGTCAGTGCGGCCTGGTCCCGGTCCTCGGGGCAGTTGTACTTCCACGGGTCGGCGAAGTAGCTGTTGTTGATCGCCCTGGCCCCGTGGTCGGCGGCCCAGAGCATGCCGCAGACGACGTTCTCGGCGTAGTACTGCCCGAGCGGCCCGAGCAGCCGGACGGCGGCGATCCGTACGCCCGGCGCGACCCCGGTCACGCCGTGGCCGTCCCGGGTGGCGCCCACGATCCCGGCGACGTGCGTGCCGTGGCCGCTCTCGACCACCCCGGGGTCCGGCCGCCAGGCGCCGGTCCGGGCGTCGGGCCGGCCGTCCGCGCAGGAGGCGGAGGCCTTGGGGTCGACGGCGGCACGCAGGTCCGGGTGGGTGTCGTCGACGCCGGAGTCCAGCACGGCGACCAGCACCTTGTGCAGCACGTCGGCGCCCGGCACCGCACCCCCGGCCGGCGCCGAACCCCCGCCCCGCACCGCGCCTGCGGCCGGCGGCGCGCCACCGGACACCGCCGAGGCATCGCCCGCCCGGACGCCGGCGCCCCCGACCATGGCGAGGTTCCAGGCGCCCGCCTCCCCCGGATCGGGCACCGTCGCGGTCCCGGAGTCCGCCCGGTCACCACCGCGCGGAAGGACGTCCCCGCTCCGCCCCGTCCCGGCCGCCGGCCCCGCGCCAGTGCCCGCCGAGAAGTCGCCCGCCCCCGCCACCGCCCGCGGCGGCGCGACCACCGGCGCGGTCCTGGTCGCCCCGACGGCGGCGATCCCGGGCCGGGCCCGCACCCGGTCGGCGAACGGGCCGGTCGCGTACACCAGCGCGGCCCCGATCTGCGGGTACTCCTGGACCACCTGCCCGCCCGCGGCCCGGCTCTCCGCACCGGCCCGGGCCGCGCCGGCGGCGTCCTCGCCCTCGGCCAGCACCAGGTAGCTGAGGTACGCCCGCCCCGATCCGGACACGTACGGGACGGCGCCACCCACCACGAGCGCCGTGAGCAGCATCGCGAGCAGCGCCCGGGCGGGCCCGCCGACCCGGCGGCGCCGGACGGTCCTGCCCGACGGGTGCACCTGCGCCATCGCACGGTCTCCGCTCGTCGGTCCGGTGGATCACGGCTGGATCAAGCATCCGATTCCTCACCATATGAGCGGATTGTTGTTTCTGCTCCCCGGCTTGCACCCCTCCCCGCACCCCTCCCCCGCACCTCCCGCCCGCCCCCTCCCGCACCGCCCTCCCGGACCCCGTCCCGGCCCACCTCCACTTGTCGGTCCCACCCGGCACCATGGGGGCATGGCGCCCCAGCACCCGACCCCGCCCGCCGACGACCCCCTGGCCGGTTTCGCCCCGGCCACCCGGGCCTGGTTCACCGGCGCCTTCTCCGCCCCCACCGCCGCCCAGTCCGAGGCCTGGCGGGCCATCCAGCGGGAGACCGACGTCCTGGTGGTCGCCCCCACCGGCTCCGGCAAGACGCTGGCCGCCTTCCTCTCCGCCCTCGACCGCCTCAGCACCACCCCGCCCCCCGCCGAGCCCAGGCGCCGCTGCCGGGTCCTCTACGTCTCGCCGCTCAAGGCGCTCGCGGTGGACGTCGAACGGAACCTGCGCGCCCCGCTGGCCGGCCTGCGCCAGGCCGCCGTCCGGCTCGGCCTGCCCGAACCGGAGGTCCAGGTCGCCATCCGCTCCGGCGACACCCCGGCCGCCGACCGCCGCCGCTTCGCGACCCACCCGCCGGACATCCTGATCACCACCCCCGAGTCGCTGTTCCTGCTGCTCACCTCCGCCTCCCGGGAGGCCCTGCGCGGCGTGGACACGGTGATCCTGGACGAGGTGCACGCGGTCGCCGGCACCAAGCGCGGCGCGCACCTCGCGCTCAGCCTGGAGCGGCTGGACGAGCTGCTGGACCGCCCGGCCCGCCGGATCGGCCTGTCCGCGACGGTCCGCCCGGTCGAGGAGGTGGCCCGCTTCCTGAGCCCCCGGCGCGGCGCCGCCGTGGTCCAGCCCGCCTCCGAAAAGGAGTTCGACCTCTCGGTGGTCGTCCCCGTCCCCGACCTGGACGACCTGCCCGCCGCCCCGGCCACCGGCGGCTCCGCCGGCACCGACCCGCAGCGGCAGGCGTCGATCTGGCCGCACGTCGAGGAGCGGATCGTCGACCTGGTCGAGGCGCACCGCTCGACCATCGTCTTCGCCAACTCCCGCCGGCTGGCCGAGCGGCTGTGCAACCGGCTGAACGAGATCGCCTACGAGCGCGCCACCGGCACCGCCGTCCCCGGGGCGCACGCCCCGGCCGAGCTGATGGGCGGCTCGGGCGCGGCCAAGGGCGCGCCCCCGGTGATCGCCCGGGCCCACCACGGCTCCGTCTCCAAGGAGCAGCGGTCGCTCGTCGAGGAGGAGTTGAAGGCCGGCCGGCTGCCCGCCGTGGTCGCCACCTCCAGCCTGGAGCTGGGCATCGACATGGGCGCCGTCGAGCTGGTCGTCCAGGTCGAGTCCCCGCCCTCGGTCGCCTCCGGCCTGCAGCGGGTCGGCCGCGCCGGCCACCAGGTCGGCGCCGTCTCCACCGGTGTCTTCTTCCCCAAGTACCGGGGGGACCTCGTGCAGTCCGCCGTGGTCACCGAGCGGATGCGGGCCGGCCGGATCGAGTCGCTGCGCATCCCGCGCAACCCGCTGGACGTGCTCGCCCAGCAGCTGGTCGCGATGACGGCCCTGGACACCTGGCCGGTGGACGAGCTGCTCGCCGTGGTCCGCCGCGCCGCCCCCTTCGCCACCCTCCCGCAGTCCGCGTTCGACGCCGTGCTCGACATGCTGGCCGGCCGCTACCCCTCGGACGCCTTCGCCGAACTGCGCCCCCGCCTGGTGTGGGACCGGGTGGCCGGCACGGTGACCGGCCGCCCCGGCGCCCAGCGGCTGGCCGTCACCTCCGGCGGCACCATCCCCGACCGCGGCCTGTTCGGCGTCTTCATCGCCGGCACCACCGCGTCCGATTCGAAGACGGGGAAGAAGGGCGGTGGCGGGCGACGGGTGGGCGAGCTCGACGAGGAGATGGTCTACGAGTCCCGCGTCGGCGACGTGTTCACCCTCGGCACCACCTCCTGGCGGATCGAGGAGATCACCCACGACAAGGTGCTGGTCACCCCGGCTCCCGGCGTCCCCGGCCGGCTCCCGTTCTGGAAGGGCGACACCCTCGGCCGTCCGCTCGAACTCGGCCGCGCCCTCGGCGCCTTCACCCGCGAACTGGGCGCTCTCCGGCCCGAGGCCGCCACCGCGCGCCTCCAGCAGGCCGGCCTGGACGACTGGGCGGCCGCCAACCTGCTGGACTACCTGGCCGAGCAGCGCGCCGCCTGCGGCCACCTCCCGGACGACCGCACCATCGTGGTCGAGCGCTTCCGGGACGAGCTCGGCGACTGGCGGATCGTCATCCACTCCCCCTTCGGCGCCCAGGTGCACGCCCCCTGGGCGCTCGCCCTCGGCGCCCGGCTGCGCGAGAAGCACGGCCTGGACCCGCAGGTCATGCACGCCGACGACGGCATCGTGCTGCGCCTGCCCGACGCCGACCTGCTGGCCGCCGACTTCGACTTCGGCGGCCCCCCGGAGCAGGCGGTCCCGGACGAGGCGCCGGTCGGCGCCGACGCCGCCCTGTTCGACCCCGGCGAGATCGAGCAGCTGGTCACCGACCAGGTCGGCGGCTCCGCCCTGTTCGCCTCCCGCTTCCGGGAGTGCGCCGGCCGCGCCCTGCTGCTCCCCCGCCGCAGCCCCGGCCGCCGCACCCCGCTCTGGCAGCAGCGCCAGCGCGCCGCCCAGTTGCTCGAAGTCGCCTCCGAGTACGGCTCGTTCCCGATCGTCCTGGAGGCCGTCCGGGAGTGCCTGCAGGACGTGTTCGACGTCCCCGGACTGGTCGAGCTGATGGGCGATCTGGAGTCCCGCGCCGTCCGCCTGGTCGAGGTCACCACCCCGGAGCCCTCGCCCTTCGCCCGCTCGCTGCTGTTCGGCTACGTCGCCCAGTTCCTCTACGAGGGCGACACCCCGCTCGCCGAACGCCGTGCCGCCGCCCTCTCGCTCGACTCCCGGCTGCTGTCCGAACTCCTCGGCCAGGCCGAACTGAGCGAACTGCTCGACCCGCAGGTGCTCACCGAGCTGGAGGCCGAGCTCCAGCGCCTCACCCCCGAGCGCCGGATCAAGGACGCCGAGGGTGTCGCCGACGCCCTGCGCCTGCTCGGCCCGCTCACCGAGGCCGAGTTGACGCTCCGCGGCGCCGATCCGCTCTGGGCCCTGGAGCTGGAGGCGGCCCGCCGGGTGATCCAGGTCCGGATCGCCGGCGAGCAGCGCTGGACCGCGATCGAGGACGCCGGACGGCTGCGCGACGCGCTGGGCACGCCGCTGCCGGTGGGTGTCCCGGAGGCCTTCACCGAACCGGTCAAGGATCCGCTGGGCGATCTGATCGCCCGCCACGCCCGCACCCACGGCCCGTTCACCGCCGCGGAGGCCGCCGCCCGCTACGGCCTGGGCGGCGCCGTGGTCGCCGGCACCCTGCACCGCCTGACCGCCGCCGGCCGTCTGGTCCAGGGCCGCTTCAGGCCCGCCGAGAGCCACACCGCCCCCGAGTGGTGCGACGCCGAGGTGCTGCGCCGGTTGCGCCGCCGCTCGCTGGCGGCCCTGCGCCAGGAGGTCGAGCCGGTCCCGCCGCGCGCCCTGGCCGCCTTCCTGCCGCAGTGGCAGCACCTGTCCGGCCACCGGCTGCGCGGCCCGGACGGCCTGCTGCGGGTGGTCGAGCAGCTCCAGGGCACCGCCCTGCCCGCCTCCGCGCTGGAGAAGCTGATCCTCCCGGCCCGGCTCACCGACTACTCCCCCGGCCTGCTGGACGAGCTGATGGCGGCCGGCGAGGTCGGCTGGTGCGGGGCCGGCGCGCTTCCCGGCAAGGACGGCTGGCTCAGCCTGCACCTCGCCGAGAACGCCCACCTGCTGCGCCCCGAGCCCGTTCCGCCCGCGCTCACCCCGGTGCACAGCGCCCTGATGTCCGCGCTGGCCGGCGGCTACGGCCTGTTCTTCCGCCAGCTCGTCCAGCAGCTGCCGGAGGAGACCGCCGAGGCGGAGATCGTCGAGGCGCTCTGGGACCTGGTCTGGGCCGGTCACGTCACCAACGACACCCTCGCCCCGCTGCGCGCCCTGCTCGGCTCCGGCCGGACGGCGGGCGCCACCGCCCACCGCGCGCCGAGGTCCACCCCGCGCGGCCGCTACGGCGGCGCCGGCCGCGCCTTCGGCCGGGTCGGCGGCGCCCTGCGCAGCGGCCCGCCGACGGTGGCCGGCCGGTGGTCGCTGCTGCCCGCCTTCGCCGCCGACCCGACGGTCCGGGCCACCGCCCGGGCGCAGAGCCTGCTGGACCGGCACGGCCTGCTCACCCGGGGCACGGTGGCGGCCGAACGGGTGCCCGGCGGCTTCGCCGGCGTCTACCGGGTGCTCGCCGCGATGGAGGAGCGCGGCCGGGCCCGCCGGGGCTACTTCGTCGAGGGCCTGGGCGGCGCCCAGTTCGCCATGGAGGGCGCGGCGGACCGGCTGCGCTCGGTGAACGGCCGGCTGGAGCGGGCCCGGGCCGCCGAGTGGCCGGCCGCCCCGGTGGGTGAGCCGCCGCAGACGCTGGTGCTGGCGGCCGCGGACCCGGCCAACGCGTACGGCGCCGCCCTGCCCTGGCCCGAGCCGCCCACCGCCCCCGGCGGCAAGGAGTCCACCGCCCACCGCCCGGGGCGCAAGGCGGGCGCCCTGGTGGTCCTGGTGGACGGCGAGCCGGCGCTGTACGTCGAGCGCGGCGGCAAGTCCCTGCTGGCCTGGCCG
The DNA here is from genome assembly GCF_042724755.1 of Kitasatospora sp. NPDC127067. NCBI lineage: Bacteria > Bacillati > Actinomycetota > Actinomycetes > Kitasatosporales > Streptomycetaceae > Kitasatospora > Kitasatospora sp. NPDC127067. Next base: position 108,084 of record NZ_JBHXEM010000011.1, read on the forward strand.
CAGGACGGAGCCACCCTGGCGCTGGCGGCCGGGGCGCTCGCGGCCGCCGTCCGGGAGGGCGCGCTCGGCAGCGTGACGGTCGAGCGGGCCAACGGCGAGCCCGCCCTCGGCTCGGATCTCGGCCGCGCCCTGGAGGAGGCCGGTTTCCACGCCACCCCGCGCGGCCTGCGTCTGCGCCCCTGACCGCGCGGTTCCGGCCCCGCCGCGGGGAACGCCGAAAGGCCGGAGGCCGCGGGGTCGGGCCCCGCGGCCTCCGGCCCCGTCGAATCACCCGGTCGGCGGCGGCTGTACCTCCACCGGCTCCACCGGTGCCACCGGCTCCGCGCGCGGACGCCGGGCCGGTCCGGTCGCGTTCCAGTCGGCGTGGACCGGGATGAGACCGAGTCCCCAGCCGCCGGCCGCGAGCAGCCCCAGCACCGCACCGTCGGTCAACTGCCCCCGGACCACCAGGAGCCACCAGGCGAGCCCGGCCGCCGAGAGCGCCAGCAGCCGGCGCACCGGACGCCGTATCCGGGTGGACAGCCGCGCCCGGGCCCGTATTCGGGCCGTCGGGCGCGTCTGCGCGTCTGTTCGCACGACCGCCCTCCCTTCGCTCGCCCCGGGCAGGGGCGCCCGGGAGTCGAGGCCGGGATCAGGCGGCGACCACGTCCATCGCGGCGGCCTTGGGCGACAGGGTCGCCCGGTCGGCGCCGGGGGCGGGCAGCGGAACCGGTTCGAGTACCGGCCTCAGCAGATCACCTTCGGAGAGGGTGGCCATCGCCGCAAGTTCGGCGAGCGACAGTTCGTCGCTGACCTCGCGCATGACCTCGGACATCCGGACATCGAGTGCGTCGCAGATGGCGGAGAGCAGCTCCGAGGACGCCTCCTTCTGTCCCCGCTCGACCTCGGAGAGGTATCCGAGCGAAACCCTGGCGGCCGCCGACACCTCGCGGAGTGTGCGGCCCTGGCGCTGGCGCTGCCGACGCAGTACATCGCCCAGTAGGCGACGAAGCAGGATCATCGGTGCCTCCCTCCTCGGACTGCGGATCGAGATGTCACGACCCCACCGTACCGCCTTGCCCGCTTCGCGTGCGGGGACCCTGGTCGTGTTCACTCTGGGCTGCAAGGCCGTCCCCCTCCTCGTTCCGGTGTCGTACCGGGGTTCGCGGGCCCTTCGTGGTACCCGTCGCGACCCGCCCCGCCACCGTCACGCAACTCGTTCGCCACCTGGTTTCTGCCCAACCAGGGTGTTGGATGTAACACGATCCTCCAGCTGTCCCATACCCGCGCACCGGATCGCCGGATCCCGGTTCGGTGGAGATCCCCGCCCGGCGGGCTCCTACCGTGCGAACCGACCGACCAGCAGCTCCAGCGCCGCGGTCACCGCCCCGTGACGGATTGTGGCACGACCGCCCGACAGCAGGGGAGAACTGACCAGAGTTCCCCCCGGGCCGGCGACCGCCAGGTGCACCGTGCCCACCGGCCGCCCGTCCTGCGGGTCCGGCCCGGCCACCCCGGTCGTCGCGAGCCCGTACGTGGCCCCCAGCAATCCGCGCACGCCCTCGGCCATCTGCCGGGCCACCACCGGATGGACCGGCCCGTACACGTCCAGCAGGCCCTCGTCGACCCCGAGCACCGAGGCCTTCAGTTCGGTCGCGTACGCGGTGACCGAGCCCCGGAAGGTCGCGGACGCCCCGGGGACGTCCACCAGCGCGGCGGCCAGCAGACCCCCGGTCAGCGATTCGGCGACCGCGAGCGTGCCGCCCTCGGCCCGCAGCGCGGCGTGCGCCCGCTCGGCCAGCTCGTAGTCCCGCTGCGCCGCGTCCCGCTGCGCCACGTCCCGCTCCGCCACCCGGTCTCCCCCGTCGCTCAGCGGCCGGCCCGGGCCGCGGCCTGTCCCTCGCGGCGCAGTCGCACCGCCTGTCCGATGTAGTCCAGCGCGGTGGCGACGGTCAGCAGTACCGCCAGGCCCATCAGCACGGCCCGCCCGGTGGCCAGCCAGCCGGTCAGCGGCAGCACGTACATGCCGACCGCGGTGCCCTGGGTGAGCGTCTTGAGCTTGCCGCCGCGGCTGGCCGGGATGACGCCGTAGCGGATCACCCAGAAGCGCATCAGCGTGATGCCGAGCTCGCGGGCCAGGATCACCACGGTGACCCACCAGGGCAGGTCGCCGAGCACCGAGAGGCCGATCAGCGCCGAGCCCATGATCGCCTTGTCGGCGATCGGGTCGGCGATCTTGCCGAAGTCGGTGACCAGGCCCTTGCGCCGGGCGAGCTCGCCGTCGAACAGGTCGGTGATCATCGCGATCGCGAACGCCGCCCAGGCGACCGCGCGCCACTTGGGGTTGTGCCCGTCGTCGGCGAACAGCAGGGCCACGAAGACCGGCACCAGCAGCACCCGGACCATCGTGAGCACGTTGGCGATGTTCCAGACCCCCGGGGCGGACGCCGCCGCGGCCACCGGTCTGCCCGGGTGGGCCGCGGCCGGGGCGACGGGCCCCTTGGTCATTCCCCGACTCCCGAGACCGTGGCCCCCGCGACCTCGGCGCCCGGGGTCCTGGGCGGTCGCACCTGCTCCATCGCCTCGGCGATCAGGTCGACGCCCTCGCTGGCGACCACCTTGGCCCGCCAGAACTGGCCGATCACGGGCGCCTCGACGCCGGTGAGGGTGGTCAGGCCGTCGGTCTCCGGGGCCTGGTGGGCGGAGCGGCCCTCGACCACGCCGTCCTCGATCGACTCGATCAGCACCTCGACCTCGGTGCCGATCCGCTGCTCGGCCCGCTGGGCGGTCATCTCCTCGGCCAGCCGGCTCAGCCGGTCCAGGCGGTCGGCGATCACGTCCTCGGCGAGCTTGCCGTCGTAGGTCGCGGCCTCGGTGCCGTCCTCGTCCGAGTAGCCGAAGACGCCGATCGCGTCCAGCCCGGCGTGGGTGACGAAGCGCTCCAGCTCGGCGAAGTCCTCCTCGGTCTCACCGGGGAAGCCGACGATGAAGTTGGACCGGGCGCCGGCCTGCGGGGCCTTGCCGCGGATGGTCCCCAGCAGTTCCAGGAACTGGTCGGTGGAGCCGAAGCGGCGCATCCGGCGCAGCACGGCGGGTGCCGAGTGCTGGAAGGACAGGTCGAAGTAGGGCACCACGTCGGCGGTCCCGGTCATCGAGTCGATCAGGCCCGGGCGCATCTCGGCCGGCTGGAGGTAGGAGACCCGGACCCGCTCGACGCCCTCGATCGCGGCGATCTCGCCGAGCAGCGTCTCCAGCAGCCGGATGTCGCCGAGGTCCTTGCCGTACGAGGTGTTGTTCTCGCTCACCAGGACGATCTCGCGCACGCCCTGCCCGGCCAGCCACTGGGCCTCGTTCAGCACGTCGGAGGGACGCCGGGAGATGAAGGAGCCGCGGAAGGCCGGGATGGCGCAGAAGGAGCAGCGGCGGTCGCAGCCGGAGGCGAGCTTGACCGAGGCCACCGGGTTGTCGTCCAGCCGCTTGCGCAGGGTGCGCGGGCCGGAGGCGGGGGCGAGGCCGTCGGGCAGGTCGGTGATCGGCTCGGCGGGGGCCTCGGCGCCGTGGCCGGGCAGCGCGACGGCCTCGGCGGCGGACTGCCGCTCGGCCGGGCTGACCGGCAGCAGCTTGCGGCGGTCGCGCGGCAGGTGCGGGGCGTGGTGGCCGCCGGAGAGGATCGTCTGCAGGCGGTCGGAGATGTTGGTGTAGTCGTCGAAGCCGAGCACGCCGTCGGCCTCGGGCAGCGCGTCGGCGAGCTCCTTGCCGTACCGCTCGGCCATGCAGCCGACCGCGACGACGGCCTGGGTGCGACCGTGCCCCTTGAGGTCGTTGGCCTCCAGCAGGGCGTCCACGGAGTCCTTCTTGGCGGCCTCGACGAAGCCGCAGGTGTTGACCACGGCGACGTCCGCTTCGGCGGCGTCGTCGACGAGCAACCAGCCGTCGGCTTCCAGTCGCCCGGCGAGTTCCTCGGAGTCCACCTCGTTGCGGGCGCATCCGAGCGTGACAAGGGCGACAGTGCGGCGTTCAGGCATAGGCCCAAGATTAACGCGCGGGCTCCGGTGCCGTTGGCCCCGGAGTCCGCGCGCCTCGGATCAGCTGATCATCAACGGGCCGTCCGGCCCCTGTGGTCAGCCAGCCTGCGGGTCTCCGGGGGTGTACGTGACGTGCACCACCTGGCCGTCCTTGCCGAGGAGGCCGAGGTCCTTCCCGTTGACGTACGCGTGCACGGCCCCGCCGTTGCCGAGCACCAGCTTGATCTGCCGGGGGTCGGTGAAGGTCTGGTCCTGGCCGTTGCTGATGTTGTTCTGGAACAGCGATTTTCCGCTGCCGTCCATCGCCGAGACCCAGCTGGTGCCCTCGGCGACCAGCTTCACGGTGACCTTGTCGGCCGGGACGGCGGCGATCGCGGCGGCGCTGGGCACGGGAGCCGGCGGCTGGACGGCGGGCGTGGCGGCGGGGGCCACCGAGCCGGTCCCCGAGCCGCTGGGCAGCGGCGCGCTGGCCGAGCCGGTGGTGCCGCGCCCGCCCGTGCCGCTGACCAGGTTGAAGCCGATCAGCGCGACCACGGCGACGATCGCGGCGACCATGGCGGCCGCCCAGTTCGGCCGGCCGCGGCGGGGCACCTTGATCGGGCCGCTGTCGATCAGCTGGGTCGCCGGGCGCCTGGCGGCGGGCGGGCCGCCGTGCGCGGCGTCGTACCGGGCGACCAGCGCCTCGCCGTCCAGACCGACCACCCGGGCGATCAGGCGGATGTGCCCGCGGGCGTAGAAGTCGCCGCCGCAGCGGGCGAAGTCGTCCGCCTCGATGGCATGGACGATCGGCACCCGGACCCGGGTGGCGGTACTCACCTGGTCCACCGTGAGCCCCGCGTCGATCCGGGCGGTGGACAGCACCCGGCCGATGCTCGGGGCATCGGCCGCCTGCACCACGTCGTCGGCCGGTTCGAGGGACGGCATGGTGTTCTCGCGGTCGGAGGACTTGCCGATGGTCACGGGGCACGCCTTTCGAGCGGATGGCCACCTGCTGGGGAACAGTCTAGGGGCGTGGGCGGATCGTTTCTCAAGCGGAACGGGCCGAATGCGCACTCCCGGTCCGACCGGGGTCCGGCACCGCGCCGACGGGCCGTCAGCGCGGCCGCGCGGGGAACGCGGGGTCCGCTTTCCGCGGTGTGACGCGGTGTACGCACGTTCGGTTCCCCACGCGGCGCCTACCCTCCTCCGAACGAGTGACACCTCGCCCAGGACACGGGCCGGGCCCCGACCGGGCCCGGCCGTCAGCCCCGAAGGGTGATCAGCACCCCGTCCAGCTCGTCAGGCTTCACCAGCACGTCGCGGGCCTTGGAGCCCTCGCTCGGACCGACGATCCCGCGCGACTCCATCAGGTCCATCAGCCGGCCCGCCTTCGCGAAGCCGACCCGGAGCTTGCGCTGGAGCATCGAGGTCGAGCCGAACTGGGTGGAGACCACCAGCTCGGCCGCCTGGATCAGCAGGTCCAGGTCGTCGCCGATCTCCTCGTCGATCTCCTTCTTCGGCCCGCCCCCGACCGTCACGTCGTCCCGGTAGACGGCGGTCAGCTGGTCCTTGCAGTGCTGCACCACCCTGGCGATCTCCGCCTCGGTGACGAACGCGCCCTGCATGCGGATCGGCTTGCTGGCGCCCATCGGCAGGAAGAGCGCGTCGCCCTTGCCGATCAGCTTCTCGGCGCCGGGCTGGTCCAGGATGACCCGGGAGTCGGCCATCGCGGAGGTCGCGAAGGCCAGCCGGGACGGCACGTTGGCCTTGATCAGGCCGGTGACCACGTCCACCGAGGGCCGCTGGGTGGCGAGCACCAGGTGGATGCCGGCCGCGCGGGCCAGCTGGGTGATCCGGACCACCGAGTCCTCGACGTCGCGCGGCGCGACCATCATCAGGTCGGCCAGCTCGTCGACGATCACCAGCAGGTACGGGTACGGCGTCAGCTCGCGCTCGCTGCCGAGCGGCGGGGTGACCTTGCCGGCCCGCACCGCCGCGTTGAAGTCGTCCACGTGCCGGAAGCCGAACGCCGCGAGGTCGTCGTAGCGCATGTCCATCTCGCGCACCACCCACTGGAGGGCCTCGGCGGCCTTCTTGGGGTTGGTGATGATCGGCGTGATCAGATGCGGGATGCCCTCGTACGCGGTCAGCTCGACCCGCTTGGGGTCGACCAGCACCATCCGCACCTCGTCCGGGGTGGCCCGGGCGAGGATCGAGGTGATCAGGCAGTTGATGCAGGAGGACTTGCCCGCACCGGTCGCGCCGGCCACCAGGATGTGCGGCATCTTGGCGAGGTTGGCCATCACGGTGTGGCCCTCGACGTCCTTGCCCATGCCGACGACCATCGGGTGGGTGTCCTCGGCGGCCGTGCGCGAGCGCAGCAGGTCGCCGAGGTTGACCATCTCGCGGTCCCGGTTGGGGATCTCGATCCCGACCGCGGACTTTCCGGGGATCGGGCTGATGATCCGCACATCCGGGCTGGCCACCGCGTACGCGATGTTCTTGGCGAGAGCGGTGATCCGCTCCACCTTGACGGCCGGGCCGAGCTCGACCTCGTAGCGGGTGACCGTCGGCCCCCGGGTGAAGCCGGTGACCTTGGCGTCCACCTTGAACTCGGCGAAGGTGCCGGTGAGCTGGGCGACCACCTCGTCGTTGAGGGCACTGCGGGCCTTGGCCGGGCCGCCGCGCTCCAGCAGGTCGAGCGAGGGCAGGGCGTAGGTGACGCCCTCGCCGAACTGCAGCTGCTCCATCCGCACCGGCGCCGCGCCGTGCTCCTCGGGCGCGCCCGGGCCGCCGCTGCGGGCGGCGGGGACGGCGGCCTCCTCCGGCGGGGCGGTGCGGTCCTGCACCTGGTGCATCATGTCCGCCACCGCGGAGGAGGCGGGTACGCCGTAGACCAGGGCGCCGTCCAGGTCCGCGGCCGCGCCGGCGGCGAGGTCGCGGGTGGCGTACGGGTCCAGCGGCTCCTTGTCCAGGGAGATCCGCTCGGCATCCTCCGGCTCCTCGGCGGGCTTGCGCCGGCGGCGGCGCCGACGGGCGGCCACCTCGTCCGAGGGGTCGTCACCGCCGGTGTCCACGGTGAACGGCAGCGCGTCGGGGTCGGCGTCCTCCGGCGGGTCGGTGGACAGCTCGCGCTCCGGCGCGCGCCCCCACCGCTCGTCCTCCGGCCCGGGCTCGACCACACCCAGCCGTATGCCGATCCCCCGCACCCGCTCGCCGATCCGGTTGATCGGGGTGGCGGTGACCACCAGCAGGCCGAAGAAGGCCAGCAGCAGGAGCAGCGGCACGGCGAGCGCCGGCCCGGCGGCGGCCATCATCGGGGTGGACGCGGCCCAGCCGATGATTCCGCCGGCCGCCCTTATCCGGGAGGCGCCGCTGCCCATCATGGGCGCGCCGCAGCCGATGTGGACCAGGCCGAGGACGCCGACCAGCAGCGCGCTCAGCCCGATCATGATCCGCCCGTTGGCCTCCGGCAGCTCCGGATGACGCCAGAGCCTGATCGCCATCGCGGCCAGCAGGAACGGCACCAGCACGTCGAGCCGGCCGAACAGCCCGGACACCACGGCGGTGGCCCCCTCCCCCAGCCAGCCCTGCGGGCTGAACCAGGTGCCGGCCGCGGTCACCAGCGCGAGCGCGAACAGCAGCAGGCCCACGCCGTCCTTGCGGTGGTCCGGATGCAGGTTCTTGGCGCCGTCGCCGAAGCCCCGGAAGATCGCCGCGATCGGGCTGGCCAGAGCGTTGAGCGCGCCCATCAGCACCGATCTGGACGGCTTCGGCGGCGCGGGTGCGGCCGGCTTGGCCGCCGCCTTCTTCGCGGGAGCCGCCTTCCCGGCCGCCGCCTTCTTCGCGGGCGGCTTGCCCGGGGCCTTCGCCGCGGCCTTCCCGGACGCTCCCGGACTCGACTTACGTGCTGCGTTCCCGGGCGTGCGAGTGGCCATGGGTCAGCAGCCTACCGGGGCCGGCGACCACTGCACATGTGCCCGAGCCCGGGCGCCGGGACGTGTCGCAGACACACCGTCACCCTGACCGGGATTCACCCGGTCGCCACACCGGACCACCCGGACGGGTGAACCCCGGCAGGGATCAGGAACTGCCCGGGCGCATCGCGTCCAGGGCCCGGCGCAGCCCGGCGAGCTTGCGCTCCAGGTGTGCCGCGGTGGCGGCCACCCCGGCGTCCTCGCCCCCGTCCAGCTGCTTGCCGAGCGCCTCCGCCTGCTCCTCGACCGCCGCCAGCCGCGCGGACAGCTCACCCAGCAGCGCCCCGCCGAGGGCCCGCTCGTCGCCGCCCTCCTCCAGCTGCAGGCGCAGCAGCGCGGCCTGCTCCTTCAGCTGGCAGTTCTTCGCGTACAGGTCGACGAAGACGGAGACCTTGGCGCGCAGCACCCACGGGTCGAAGGGCTTGGAGATGTAGTCCACCGCGCCGGCCGCGTAGCCGCGGAAGGTGTGGTGCGGGCCGTGGTTGATCGCGGTCAGGAAGATGATCGGGATGTCCCGGGTGCGCTCGCGGCGCTTGATGTGGGCGGCGGTCTCGAAGCCGTCCATCCCCGGCATCTGGACGTCCAGCAGGATCACCGCGAAGTCGTCGGTGAGCAGCGCCTTCAGCGCCTCCTCACCCGAGGCCGCACGGACCAGTGTCTGGTCCAGGGCCGAGAGGATCGCCTCCAGCGCCAGCAGGTTCTCCGGTCGGTCGTCGACCAGGAGGATCTTGGCCTTCTGCATCAGGGCTCGCCCTCCTGTCGCCTGCCTGCCGCCCGGTGCAGGCACCCGCGTACTGCCCACCGCTACCCCGGTCATGCTAGCCGCACCCCCTCGCCCGGCACATCGCCCCGTCGTGACCCGATCCGGGGCGGCGCGCAGCCAGTGCTCCGGCGCACGCTCAGCAGCGTGTCGCCATCCGGTCACTGTTCGCAACGATCGGTGACCCTACCCGGTTCCCGGGCCCGACCGCCAGCAAACCGGCCGACCGGCCGACGTGAACCCCGGGGCCCGGACCGGGCTTCACGCCTCCCCCCGCGATCACGCGCGGTCCGCGTTCAGCCACTCGCGCATGACCGACAGCAGGTGGTCGGTCTCCACCGGCTTGGTGATGTGGTCGGTGGCACCCGCCTGCAGCGACTTCTCCCGGTCGCCCTTCATCGCCTTGGCGGTCAGCGCGATGATCGGCAGGCCCGCGAACTGGGGCATCCGGCGGATCGCCTCGGTGGTCGCGTAGCCGTCCATCTCCGGCATCATGATGTCCATCAGGACCAGCGCCACGTTCTCGTGCTGCTCCAGCATCTCGATGCCCTCGCGGCCGTTCTCGGCGTACAGGACGGTCAGGCCGTGCTGCTCCAGCACGCTGGTGAGCGCGAACACGTTGCGGACGTCGTCGTCCACGATCAGCACCTGCTGGCCGTCGAAGCGCCGGTCGCCGTTGACCGGGCGGGGCTGGAGGGGCTCCACCGTCCGCGGTCCGGCGGCGCTCTCCAGGGCGGCACTGCGCCGGCGCTCCACCGCGCCGCGGCGGCGCTCCTCGGCCAGCTCGCGGACCTCCTGGGCCCAGTGGTCGGCCGGGTTCTCGCCGACCGGCACCGGCAGGCCCACCGGGGTCACCCCGACCGAGGCGCGCGGCGCCAGGCCGGCCGGCACGGTCGAGCGGGGGTCGCCGACGGCCTCCGGGGCCTCGGTGCGCAGCGGCAGGTAGAGCGTGAAGGTCGAGCCCTTGCCCAGCTCGCTCTCGGCGTGGATCTCGCCGCCGAGCAGCCGGGCGATCTCGCGGCTGATGGACAGGCCGAGGCCGGTGCCGCCGTACTTGCGGCTGGTGGTGCCGTCGGCCTGCTTGAAGGCCTCGAAGATCTCGCGCAGCTTGTTCCCGGGGATGCCGATGCCGGTGTCGGAGACCGCGAAGGCGATCAGCTCGTCGTCCGGGCCCTGGATCGAGCCGGACTCCAGCAGCCGCTCGCGCACGTCCTGCGGGACCTCCCGGCCGGCCGGGCGGATGGAGAAGTCGACGGCTCCGGCGTCGGTGAACTTCACCGCGTTGGAGATCAGGTTGCGCAGCACCTGCTGGAGCCGCTGCTCGTCGGTGTGCAGGGTGACCGGCAGGGCGGGCGAGACCCGGACGGCGAAGTCCAGGTTCTTGTCCAGCGCGACCGGCTGGAAGGTGGCCTCGACGTAGTCGACCAGCTGGACCAGCGCGATCCGGGCCGGGCGGACGTCCATCTTGCCCGCCTCGACCTTGGACAGGTCGAGGATGTCGTTGATCAGCTGGAGCAGGTCGGAGCCGGCGCCGTGGATGGTGTCGGCGAACTCGACCTGCTTCGGCGACAGGTTGCCCTCGTTGTTGTCGGAGAGCAGCTTGGCCAGGATCAGCAGCGAGTTGAGCGGGGTGCGCAGCTCGTGCGACATGTTGGCGAGGAACTCGCTCTTGTACCGGGAGGCCAGGGCGAGCTGCTCGGCGCGCTCCTCCAGGACCTGCCGGGCCTCTTCGATCTCGCCGTTCTTGATCTCGATGTCGCGGTTCTGCTGGGCGAGTTGCTCGGCCTTCTCCTGCAACTCCTCGTTGGTGCGCTCCAGTTCCTCCTGGCGTGCCTCCAACTCGGCGGACCGCATCGAGAGTTCGGCGGTGAGACGCTGGGACTCCAGCAGCAGGCCCTCGGTCTTGGTGTTGACGCTGATGGTGTTGACCGTGACGCCGATGAGGTCCGCGATCTGGTTCAGGAAGTCCAGCGCGACGGTGGTGAAGGAGCTGAAGGTGGCCAGTTCGATCACGCCCAGCAGCCGGCCCTCGAACAGCACCGGCAGCACCACGATGTGGGCCGGGGAGGCCTCGCCGAGCCCGGAGGCGATCTTCAGGTACCCGGGCGGCGCCTCCTTGAGGATGATCGCCCGCTTCTCCACCGCGGCCTGGCCGATCAGCGACTCGCCGGGGCGGAAGGTGGTCGGCATCGCCCGCCGCTGGTAGCCGTAGCTGCCGATCAGGCGCAGCACGGTGTCGTTCTCGTCGTCGTCCTCGGTGATCAGCTCGGCGGTGCGGCCGGCCGGCTGGGCGAGGAAGAAGGCTCCGTGCTGGGCGGAGACCACCGGGGTCAGCTCGGTCATGATCAGCGAGGCGACCGCCTCCAGGTCCCGGCGGCCCTGGAGCAGACCGGAGATCCGGGCCAGGTTGGTCTTGAGCCAGTCCTGCTCCTGGTTGGTGCGGGTGGTCTCGCGCAGGTTGGCGATCATCTGGTTGATGTTGTCCTTGAGCTCGTCGAGCTCGCCCGCGGCGTCCACGTCGATCCGCAGGCTCAGGTCGCCCCTGGTGACCGCGGTGGCGACCTGGGCGATCGCGCGCACCTGCCGGGTCAGGTTGTTGGCCAGCTCGTTCACCGACTCGGTGAGGTCCTGCCAGGTGCCGTCCACGCCGGGCACCCGGGCCTGGCCGCCGAGCCGCCCGTCGGTGCCCACCTCGCGGGCCACCCGGGTCACCTCGTCGGCGAAGGCCGACAGCTGGTCGACCATGGTGTTGATGTTGGTCTTGAGCTGGAGGATCTCGCCGCGCGCGTCGACGTCGATCTTCTGCGAGAGGTCGCCGCGGGCCACCGCGGTGATCACCAGCGCGATGTTCCGCACCTGGCCGGTGAGGTTGTTGGCCATCTGGTTGACGTTGTCGGTCAGGTCCTTCCAGATGCCGGCCACGCCCGGCACGCTGGCCTGGCCGCCCAGGGTGCCGTCGGTGCCGACCTCGCGGGCCACCCGGGTGACCTCCACCGCGAAGGAGGACAGCTGGTCGACCATGGTGTTGAGGGTCGCGGCGAGTGCCGCCACCTCGCCCTGGGCGTCGATGGCGATCTTCTTGGAGAGGTCGCCGCGGGCCACCGCACCGGCGACCTCGGCGATGTTGCGCACCTGTCCGGTCAGGTTCGACGCCATGAAGTTGACGTTGTCGGTCAGGTCCTTCCAGATGCCCGACACCCCGCGCACCCGGGCCTGGCCGCCCAGGATGCCCTCGGTGCCCACCTCGCGGGCCACCCGGGTCACCTCGTCGGCGAACGCCGACAACTGGTCCACCATCGTGTTGACGGTCGTCACCAGCTCCAGGATCTCGCCCCGGGCGTCGACGGTGATCTTCTTGGAGACGTCGCCGCGCGCCACCGCCGTGGTCACCTCGGCGATGTTCCGGACCTGGCTGGTCAGGTTGTTGGCCATCAGGTTGACGGAGTTGGTCAGGTCCTTCCAGATCCCGGCCACGCCGGGCACGCTGGCCTGGCCGCCGAGGATGCCCTCGGTGCCCACGTCCCGGGCGACCCGGGTCACCTCGTCCGCGAAGGCGCCCAGCTGGTCCACCATCGTGTTGATGGTGTTCTTCAGCTCGAGGATCTCCCCGCGCGCGTCCACCTGGATCTTCTGCGACAGGTCGCCCTTGGCGACCGCGGTCGTCACCTGGGCGATGTTGCGCACCTGATCGGTGAGGTTGTTCGCCATGAAGTTGACGTTGTCGGTCAGGTCCCGCCAGACCCCGGCCGCCCAGGGCACCTGCGCCTGACCGCCGAGCCGGCCCTCGGTGCCCACCTGACGGGCCACCCGGGTCACCTGCTCGGCGAAGCCGGAGAGCTGGTCGACCATCGTGTTGATGGTGTTCTTCAGCTCCAGCATCTCCCCGCGCGCGTCCACCTCGATCTTCTGCGACAGGTCGCCCTTGGCGACCGCGGTCGTCACCTGGGCGATGTTGCGCACCTGGCCGGTCAGGTTGTTCGCCATGAAGTTCACCGAGTCGGTCAGGTCCCGCCAGACCCCGGCCACGCCCGGCACCTGGGCCTGCCCGCCGAGCCGGCCCTCCGTCCCCACGTCCCGGGCCACCGTGGTGACCTGGGCGGCGAACCCGTTCAGCTGGTCGACCATCGTGTTGACGGTGTTCTTCAGCTCCAGCATCTCGCCGGCCACCTCGACGGTGACCTTGCGGGACAGATCGCCCTTGGCCACCGCCGTGGTCACCTGGGCGATGTTGCGCACCTGGGCGGTCAGCCGGCCCGCCATGGTGTTGACCGAGTCCGCCAGGTCCTTCCAACTGCCGGACACGCTGCGGACCTTGGCCTGGCCGCCGAGCTTGCCCTCGGTACCGACCTCGCGGGCCACCCGGGTCACCTCGTCGGTGAACTCGGAGAGCTGGTCCACCAGCCCGTTGACGGTCCGCCCGATCTTCAGGTACTCGCCGCGCAGCGGGTGGCTCACCCCGTTGCTGTGCAGCGAGCGCAGCTCCATCTTCTGGTCCAGGTCGCCCTCGGCGATCGAGGTGAGCACCCGGCCCACCTCGGCCATCGGGCGGGCCAGGTCGTCGATCAGCGCGTTGCAGTTGTCGACCGCCGCCATCCAGGCGCCCTCGCCCGCGCCGGTCTCCAGCCGCTCGTTCAGCCGGCCCTCGCGGCCCACCGCGCGCCGGACCCTCGCCAGTTCACCGGTCAGGTGCTGGTTGCGCTCGGCGACCTCGTTGAACACCGCGGCGATCTCGGCCAGCGGCCCGTCCCCCGGGACGGTCAGCCGGCGGCGGAAGTTGCCGTCCCTCATCGCGGTCAGCGCCGACAGCAGCTTGCGCAGCTCGGCGGGCTCCGCGCCACGATTGTGGCCCGGCGCCCGTCGGCCGGCCGCGTTCCGCGGCACGGCCCCGGGGCGTCCACCGCGCGCAGTGGGCGGCGTCGTTCCGGTTGCGTCCTTGGTGGCCGAACTCAACGGGCCCCTCCCACATCGTGAACTGTCCGGTGACCGACCGTGCCGGTGCGGCACGCACCCGGGCACCGGCCCGGCTGGGCTGCGTGCCGACGGTCCGCGACGCGCCGGCACCCACACGACCGTACTGCTCGCACCGGCCGTCGCGGACCCCCCAGTCTGGCAGCACCGGCACCGGGTGCACGGCCGGTTGCGCTCGGTTCGTACCGCACCGTCCGAAACAGGTGGGCAGAATCACCCTCAGGTGCCTGTTTCGACTCCCCGTCCCCACGGGGAACCAAGCGGAAAGTAGGGTGGAGCGCTGCACCGGGCCACGACCCGACCCAGCGCCGCCGCTCACCCCGACGGCGCGCACGGGGATTCGGCGCCGCACCCCGGACAGCCAGGGCAAGAGCAGCAGAGGAGAAGTGGCAACGTGGTCACCGCGCGCGCAGCCGCCACCTTCGATCCCGACGGCCGGTCCGCGGCCGCCGCACGGGGGTTCGTCCGGGACGCGCTGCTCGGCTGGGGCCTGCCCGAGGTCGTCGACGACGCGGTCGTGCTGGTCAGCGAGCTCGTCACCAACGCCGTCGTGCACGCCGGCACCGCCGCGGAGGTCTGCTGCCTGCGCGAGGAGGAGAGCGTCCGGATCGAGGTCACCGACCACCACCCCGAGCGCGGCCTGCCCTCGCTCGGCGACGGTCCGGTCACCGGCTCCGACCGCTACGCCGACCCGGACGGCGAGGGCGGTCGCGGCCTGCTGATGTGCTCCGCCCTCTCGGAGCGGTGGGGCGTCGAGTACGCGGCCGGCCGCAAGACCGTCTGGTTCCGCCTCGCGCTGCCCGTACACGTGTCCGGGACCCGCTACGCCGTTCCCGCGACCCCCGGCAGCGATCTGCCCAGCGGCCCCGGCCCGGTGCGCGTCGCCGTCGTCCAGCTCGACGAGGACGGCCGGGTGCTGGCCTGGAACCCGGACGCCGAGGCGCTCTTCCAGCACCCCGCCGCGGCCGTCCTCGGCCGCCCCTGGGCCGACCTCGCGGTCTGGCCCCAGTCCCCCGCCCGCGGCCTCGGCCTGACCGACACCCTGCGGATGGCCCGCTGGGAGGGCGGCTACGGCATCCGACGCCAGGACGGCCAGGAGGTCGAGGTGTACGGCGTCCAGGTCCGGCTGCGCGACACCGAGGGCGTCCCCTCCACCCTCTGCCTGCTGGTCCTCGAACCCGACCGCGCGGTGCTGCGCTCCCCCGCCCGGGCCCTGCCCGGCGAGCGCCCCGACCCGGCCGGCCCCCGACTCGACCTGCTGGCCGGCCCGGTCGCCACCGACGACCTCGACACCCTGCTCCAGCGCACCGTCGAACGCGCCCGCGACCTGCTCGACGGCGACGCCGCGTACCTGCTGCTCACCACCGACGACGAGGCCGAGTTCGAGGTCCGCGCCGCCACCGGCCTCACCTCCGGACACCGCAGGCACACCCGCTTCCCGGTCGGCACCGGCAACCGCTACGACTCCGCCCGGCTGCCCTCCGTCCACGAGGACCTCTCCGCCCGGCCCACCGGCCTGCCACTGCTCTCCGACAGCGGCATGCGCTCCCTGATCACCGTCCCGCTCAAGGTCGAGGGCCGGCTGATCGGTTCGCTGGGCATCGCCGCCGCCGTGCCCGGCCGCTACGACAACGAGGACGCGCTGCGCCTGCAGTTCGCCGCCGACCGGGTCGCCCTCGCCGTCGAGAGCACCCGGCTGACCGAGCTCGAACAGCTGCGCCGCGGCTCGCTCTCCTTCCTGGTCGAGGCCTCCGACCTGCTGGCCGGCACCCTCGAACACGAGCAGACCCTCGCGCTGATGGCCCAGATGGCCGTCCCCACCCTCGCCTCCTGGTGTGCCGTCTACACCACCGCCGACCGCTCCTCACCGGCCAGGCTCGCCTTCGTCCTGCACGAGGACGAGGACCGCATCGACCCGCTGCGCGACCTGCTCGACAAGACGCCCGTACCGGAGGCCGGCCCCGCCCACGGCGTCCGGTTCTGGACGGCCCTCGCCGAGTCCGCCGAGGCGGGCGGCCTCGCCGACAGCCCGGAACTCGCCGGCCTGCTCGGCGAGACCGTCGTCCTCGCACTGACCGCCCGCAACCGCGTCATCGGCCTGCTGGTGCTCGGGGTCCCGGCCGGCGTCGGATTCCGCCAGGAGATCCTCGAACTCGCCGAGGACCTCTCCCGCCGGGCCGCCCTCGCCCTGGACAACTCCCGCCTCTACTCCGAGCGCACCGCCACCAGCCAGGCCCTCCAGCGCAGCCTGCTCCCGCCGGACCTGCCGGAGATCCCCGGCGTCGAGGTGGACGTCTACTACCAGGCCGCCGGCGAGGGCAACGAGGTCGGCGGCGACTTCTACGACCTGTTCACCATCCGCGAGGGCACCTACGGCTTCGCCATCGGCGACGTCTGCGGCACCGGCCCCGAGGCCGCCTCGGTCACCGGCCTGGCCCGGCACTCGCTGCGGCTCCTCGCCCGCGAGGGCCTGGACGCCCCGCAGGTGCTGCGCCGGCTCAACGCGGCCATCCTGGACGAGGGTTCGCGCAGCCGCTTCCTCACCCTGCTCTACGGCGAGCTGACGCCCCGCCCGGACGGCAGCACCGAGCTCTCCCTGGTCTGCGCCGGCCACCCGCTGCCGCTGCGGCTGCGCACCGACGGCCAGGTCGACCGGGCCGCCACCCCGCAGCCGCTGCTCGGCGTCATGGACGACCTCGACCTCACCGCCGAGCACCTGGTGCTCGCCCCCGGCGAGGTCCTGCTCTGTGTCACCGACGGGGTCACCGAGCGCCGCGAGGGCCGGCGGATGCTGGGCGACGACGGCCTCGCCGAGGTGCTCACCGGTTGTACCGGCCTGACCGCCGGGGCGGTCGCGGCGAGGGTGCAGCGTGCGGTCGAACGCTTCGCCCCGGAGCCGCCGTCCGACGACATGGCGATCCTGACCCTCCGGGTGCCCACCCAGCGCAAGACCTGAGCGTCCGGCGGGCGGCGCATGCCGGCGAGTGTCGGCGCGGCGTCGGTGCCGTGCCGGCGCCGTGCTGACGCAGTCACAAATTGTTATATTCACAAGGGTACAAGCGAAACGGGGTCGGGTAGACCGATCTCACCGGAGATTCCCTCCGGCGGGGGCACGACCAGCGGCGCTCCGCTGGCCCACCACTTCCGATGGCCCCTCACTTCCGACCGCGGCCCGCGCACACTCACAACCGTGCGCCTTCGGCGCGGTCGCGCGCATCCACTCATCGAGACGACACCACAGCGTCACTGCGCCCTGCGCGCGCCCAGAGTGAAAGGAGCCTCCGGTGAGCAACGACGCTTCCGGGGCAACGAACGCCCGCTCCACCGGAGCCGACGCGGGTAACCTCGGCTACCTCGCGCTCGGTCTCACACTGCTCGCCTACGGCCTGCTCTCCACCGGCATCCTGCACGGCGCCGGAGCCGGGAACGCGGCCCACCTCGCCCATATCCTCGGCGGCGTCACCCTCTTCATCGCGGGCCTCTGGCAACTCCGCGGCGGCGAGGGCTTCACCGGAACCGCCTTCACCACCCTCGGCGCCTTCTGGGCGACCTGGTCAACGGCCGCAGGGGCGGGCAAGAACGCCGCCGGACTCTTCCTGCTGCTGTGGGCCCTGCTCGCCCTCACCCTCACCGCCGCGAGCTGGGGTTCGGGCCTGCTCGGCCGCGCCGTCTACGGCCTGCTGACGGTCTCCCTGCTGCTCTCCGCCATCGCCACCTTCGGCGGCTACGGCGGTCTGGCCAAGGTCGCCGGCTGGATCGCGGCCGTCTCCGGGCTGGCCGCCTGGTACTGGGCCACCTCCGCACTGAGCAACGGCTCCTGGGGAAAGATCGCCCTGCCGGTCAAGTAACCGGCCGGGAACGACCTCGGTCAGCCCACCTGCTCCAGCTGCTCCTCGGCGGTGCCGCGGGGCCGGGCCTCCGTCCCGACGGAGGCCCGGCCCCGTCGGCGTGCCGCCAGCGCCAGCACGGCGTAGGCGAGGAGCAGGATCACCACCGCCACGATGCCGTCCAACCAGAAGTGGTTCGCCGTCACCACCACCACGGCCACCGTCAGCACCGGATGCAGCACCATCACCCATCGCAGTGAACTGCGCGACACCCGGATCACCGCGACCGCCGCCAGCACGCACCAGGCGACGTGCACCGAGGGCATCGCCGACAGCTGATCGGCCACCACCACACCGCCGACCGCGCCGCCGTAGACCGACTGCCCGTACTGGGCGGCCACGTCGACGAAACCGCTCTCCGGCAGCATCCGCGGCGGCGCCACCGGGATGAACTGCACCAGCAGGCAGACCGCGGTCGTGATCACCACCGTGTTGCGCACCCACGCGTAGCGCTCGCGGTGCCGCACGAACACCCAGAGCAGCACACCCAGCATCACCGCGAAGTGCATGGCCGCGTAGTAGTAGTTCGCCAGCCTCACCAGCACCGGGTACGGCGTGACCGCCCGCTGCCAGGACGCCTCGTCCGGCAGCCCGACCACCTGCTCGGTGTGGTGGATCCAGCTCGCGCGGTCCAGCGCGTGGTCCGTACTCATCACCGAGAGGTGCCCGACCAGCTGCCAGAGCGCGAACAGCGCCAGCAGCGTGCCGGCCTCCCGCAGCAGCGCGGACAGCGCCGGCTTCCGGCCCTTCGCCGCGGCGTACGCGCCCGCGTGGAGGCCGACGGCGGCGGCCCCGGCGGACTGCCAGGTCAGGGTCAGGTTCTGCATTGGCAGAGGGTAACGCAAAAAGCCCCTTCCCGGTCGGGAAGGGGCTTTTCGGAATAATTGTTCGGCGGCGTCCTACTCTCCCACAGGGTCCCCCCTGCAGTACCATCGGCGCTGTAAGGCTTAGCTTCCGGGTTCGGAATGTAACC
>NZ_JBHXEM010000012.1:0-112836 GCF_042724755.1 Kitasatospora sp. NPDC127067
GCCCCGGTCGCCGCTCCGGTCGCCGCTGCCCCGGCCGCCCCGGCGCCGGCTCCGGTCGCCGCCCCGGCCCCGGTCGCCGCCGCGCCGGCCGCCGACGCCACCCCGGTGCTGCTGCCCGCGCTGGGCGAGTCGGTCACCGAGGGCACCGTCACCCGCTGGCTGAAGGCCGAGGGTGACACCGTCGAGATCGACGAGCCGCTGCTCGAGGTCTCCACCGACAAGGTCGACACCGAGATCCCGTCGCCGGTCGCCGGCACCCTGGTGAAGATCCTGGTCGGCGAGGACGAGACCGCCGAGGTCGGCGCCCAGCTCGCGCTGATCGGCGCCGCCGGTGCCGTCGCCGCCGCCCCGGCCCCGGTCGCCGCCCCGGCTCCCGCTGCCCCGGCCGCCCCGGCTCCGGCCCCGGTTGCCGCTCCGGCCGCTCCGGTTGCCGCTCCGGCTCCGGTCGCTGCTCCGGCCCCCGCTGCCCCGGCTCCGGCCCCGGTCGCCGCCCCGGCGCCCGTTGCCGCTCCGGCCGCTCCGGTTGCCGCCCCGGCTCCGGTTGCCGCTCCGGCCGCTCCGGTGGCCGACAGCGGTGACGCCTACGTCACCCCGCTGGTGCGCAAGCTCGCCGCCGAGCACGGCGTCGCGCTGGCCTCCGTCGCCGGCACCGGCGTCGGCGGCCGCATCCGCAAGCAGGACGTCATCGCCGCCGCGGAGGCCGCCAAGGCCGCTCCGGCCCCGGTCGCCGCTGCCGCCCCGGCCGCTGCGCCGAAGGCCGCCGCCTCGCCGTCCGCCCTGCGCGGCCAGACGGTCAAGATGACCCGCATGCGCAAGGTCATCGGCGACAACATGCTGAAGGCTCTGCACGAGCAGGCCCAGCTGACCAGCGTGGTCGAGGTGGACGTCACCAAGATCATGTCGCTGCGCGCCAAGGCCAAGGAGGGCTTCCTGGCCCGCGAGGGCGTCAAGCTCTCCCCGATGCCGTTCTTCGTCAAGGCCGCCGCCCAGGCGCTGAAGGTCCACGCGGTCGTCAACGCCCGGATCAACGACGCCGAGGGCACGGTCACCTACTTCGACACCGAGAACATCGGTATCGCGGTGGACTCCGAGAAGGGTCTGATGACCCCGGTCATCAAGGGTGCGGGCGACCTCAACATCGCCGGCATCTCGAAGAAGACCGCCGAGCTGGCCACCAAGGTCCGCGACAGCAAGATCACCCCGGACGAGCTGTCCGGCGCCACCTTCACCATCAGCAACACCGGCTCCCGCGGTGCGCTGTTCGACACCGTGATCGTGCCGCCGAACCAGGTCGCCATCCTGGGCATCGGTGCCACCGTCAAGCGCCCGGTGGTCATCGAGGCCGACGGCGGCACCGCCATCGGCATCCGCGACATGACCTACCTGTCGCTCTCCTACGACCACCGCCTGGTGGACGGCGCCGACGCCGCCCGCTACCTGGTCGCGGTCAAGGAGATCCTGGAGGCCGGCGAGTTCGAGGTCGAGCTCGGCCTCTGACCCCACCAGGTCCCCGCGGAACCCCGCGTACGGAACCCCGCGTCGTCCCCGGACGGCGCGGGGTTCCGCCGTTCCCGGCCCCCGGACACGCCGAGTTCCGGAGTCGCACCGAGTCGCGGCATGCACGGACGCGGCGGAACGGGGATGCTGGAGCGGTGATGGACGAGACGGACTTCTGGCAGATCATCGACGAGACCCGGGACGACGCCGACGGCGACCCCGACGAGCAGGCAGACCTCCTGGTGGAACGGCTCCTCCAGCTGACCCCGGACGATGTGATCGACTTCGCCCGGCTGTTCCAGGCGCGGTTCCAGCGCGCCTACCGCCACGACCTGTGGGGCGCGGCCTACCTGATGCTCGACGGTGCCTCCGACGACACCTTCGACTACTTCCGGTCCTGGCTGATCGGCCAGGGCCGGGAGGTCTTCGAGGGCGGGCTCACCGATCCGGACGACCTGGCGGACCTGCTGCCCGAGTTCGACGAGGAGGAGGACGGCGAGGCCGAGGACCTCGGCTACGCCGCCGACGAGGCGTACGAGCGGCTGACCGGACTGCCGCTGCCCGAGGTGGGCGTGCGGCAGCCCGAGCGGCCGGCCGGGCCGGTGCTGGACTTCGACGATCCGGACGTCATGGCGAAGCGCTTCCCCAAGCTCTGGGAGCGGTACGGGGACTGAGGGCGGTCAGGTGCTGCTGCCGGAGGAGTTGTCCTGCTTGATGCCCTTGAGGATCTGGTCCAGCACCGCGAAGTCCGGCGCGGCCGGACTGTCGTCCACGCCGCCCTCCATGACCACGTAGCCGCCGCCCTTGGCCGGGAGGGCGGCCAGCAGGACGTAGCCCTGGGTGCCGTCCGTGGTGCGGATGTGCCAGCGGGTGGCGTAGCCGAGCACTCCGGCCACGCTGATGTACCCGGAGCCGGCGTCGGTGTGCGAGCTGACGCCGGAGAAGACCTGCCCGGCGTAGGACGGCATCTGGGCATCGGCGGCGGCCTTGGGCGTGGTGCCCTGGACGATGTCCTTCTCCACCGAGAACTGGCCGCGGATGCAGGAACTGCCGTCCGGGCAGGTGTAGCGGTCGGTGCCGAGGTAGACCGTCGAGTGCGGCGGGTTGTCGGACACCACCCAGCCGTCGAGGACCGGCACGGTGATCGCGTGCTCCGGGTCGGGGACGGTGCTCTTGACCGCCGGCAGGGGCTTGGGCGCCGCGGGGCTGCTGGTGGGCGCGGTGGGGCTGGGGCTCGGCGTGGGGCTGCTGCTCCGGGGCGCGGTGACCGTGGGGTCCGGGGTCGGGTCCGCCCGGTGGTCGCCGCCGCTGTTGAAGACGACCCCGGCGACGATCCCGGCCACCGCCAGCACGGCGACCGCGATGCCGATGATCAGACCGGTCTTCGGTCGGGCCGGGCCGGCCGGCGGCGGGTAGCCGGGGCCCGGGTAGCCGTAACCGGGGCCGTAGCCGGGGCCCTGGGGCGGGTAACCGCCCTGGGCCGGGCCCGGATAGTCGCCCTGGGCCGGGCCGGGGTAGCCGCCCTGCGCCTGGTAACCGCCCTGGGCCTGGGCCTGGTACGCGTCCTGGCCGGGGTAGCCGTAGGCGGGTGCCTGGTGGGCGTCCTGGCCCGGGTAGCCGTAGGTCGGGGCCGCCGGGCCGCCCGGGTACCCGTAGCCGGGCTTCCGGTCGGACGGCGACCCGGTCTGGGTGGGGGCGTCGGCGAGCCCGCCCGCGACGCCGCCCTGGAGCGGTCGGACCTCGGCCGTCCAGGCGTTGCCGTCCCACCAGCGCTCGTGACCGGGGGTGCCGTCCGCACCCGGGACCGGGTACCACCCGGGAGGCGTCGAGTTGCTCACGGGCGTACGGTACCCGGCACGGCGGCGCTCCAGACAGGTCGGGACCGTCACGACTCTGCACCGCCCGGCGAACGGCCAACCTCCCTTGGCGGCAAGCCTGTTCGAACGGCCGGCGCGCGGGCGGGGCGGGAAGGTGCGGGCAGCGCGGGCGCGGGTGCGGGCGGGGCGGGAAGGTGCGGGCAGCGCGGGCGCGGGTGCCCTGCCGCTCAGTCGGCCAGGCCGCGGGCCATCCAGATGTCGTCCACGTACCGGCCGTCGATCAGGAACTCCTCGGCCAGCGAGCCCTCGACGACGAAGCCGCAGCTCTCGTAGAGGCGGCGGGCCGGAGCGTTCCAGCCGAGCACCCGCAGGCTCATCTTGCGGGCGCCCTCGGCCCGGGCCGCGGCACAGGCCGCGTCGACCAGTCGGCGGCCGATGCCCCGGCCGCGGACGGTGCCGTCGACGGCCAGGCCCTGGATCTGCCGCACGTGCCGGTTGCTCGCCAGCCGGGTGGCCGGGACCTGCCGGATGTAACCGACGATCCGGCCGTCCAGCACGGCCAGCAGGTAGTGCTCGGGGGCGTGCCGCTCGTCGAAGAGCGGGTCCTCGACGGGTGGTTGCGGGGAGACGTCGGACAGGACGGACCAGGCCGCGTGGTTGAGGACGGCGAGTTCGCGCTCGTCCTCGCTCCGCGCCGTACGGATGATCAGATCGTCGTCAGGCATGCGCGTCATGCTAACGGCGCATGCGGAGATGACGGCCGGTCGGGAACACCGCGGGAGCGCGCGGGAGCTGCGAGGATGGGCACATGCGCATCGCTGTCACGGGTTCCACGGGTTTGATCGGTTCGGCGCTCGTCCGCTCCCTGCTGGCGGACGGCCACGAGGTGGTCCGGCTGGTCCGGCACCGCTCGAAGACCGGCCCGCGGCCGGACGGCAGCACCGCGATCGGCTGGAACCCGCTGCTCGGCGAGGTCGAACGGGACGGACTGACCGGGGTTCAGGCCGTGGTGCACCTGGCCGGCGCCGGGGTCGGCGACCGCCGCTGGACGGACTCCTACAAGCGGGAGATCCGGGAGAGCCGGGTGTACGGCACCGAGACGCTGGCCGTCGCCCTGGCCGGGCTCAAGGAGCCGCCGCAGGTCCTGGTGAGCGCCTCCGCGGTCGGCTGGTACGGGCAAACCGGCGACCGGGTGATCGACGAGGACTCCCCCGCCGGCGACGACTTCCTGGCCGAGGTCTGCCGGGAGTGGGAGGACGCCGCCCGGCCGGCCGAGCGGGCCGGGATCCGGGTCGTCCACCCGCGCACCGGCATGGTGCTGTCCGCCGCCGGCGGGGCGGGCGGGCGGCTGTTCCCGCTGTTCAAGCTGGGTCTCGGCGGGCGGCTCGGCGACGGGCGGCAGTACTGGAGCTTCATCTCGCTGCACGACGAGGTGGCCGCGCTGCGGTTCCTGATCGACCACGACGACCTCTCCGGCGCCTTCAACCTCACTGCGCCGAACCCGGCGACCAACGCCGAGCTGACCACCGCGCTGGGCCGGGCGCTGCGGCGGCCGACGCCGTTCCCGGTGCCGGAGGCGGTACTCAAGGCGGTGCTGGGCGAGCTGGCGATCGAGGTGGTCGGCAGCCACCGGGTGGTGCCGCGGCGGCTGCTGGACGCGGGCTTCCGCTTCACCCACCCGGACGTGTACTCGGCGGTGCTCGCCGCGATGTGACGGGTGCGCGCGGCGGCGTCAGGGGCACGCGCGGAGCGGGTGCCGGGCGACGGGACGGGTGCGGCCGGCGGGACGGGCGCGGCCGGCGGGACGGGCGCGGCCGGCGGGGCGGGCGCGCGGGTTGGTGCGGCTCCTGGGGCGGGTGCTGGGCGGCGGGCGCGCGGGATGGCTGCGCGCGCCGGGAGGGTAGGCGGGCGCGCGGGTCGCGCGAAGCCCGTACGTACTCCGACGACGGTATCCGCCCTGGCCAGCGGCATATGCCGAGCGGGGCCCGAGGGGGCCCGAGGAGGGGGCGCACGGGAGCACATGGTGGGCGCGTCGCACGCCCCCGGTGACCGTACGCGCCCACCGACCCCCGAACCCGGCCACCACGGCGCACTGTCCGTGACCACTCCCCCGCCCGGTGCCTCAGGACCCTCCCCGGCCTTCGGATCCGGCCCGATGCGCTTGTCTGATGCTCACACTGACTGGGCATCACCCTCCACGGACCGTGTCCCGGCACCCCGCTGCCTGCGTCGGCCGGAGCCCCGGGACCAGGGAGGGAGCACCCCAGTGCCCACGTACGACTTCACCCGCCGCGCCCGCCGGCCGTCCGACCCGGACGTCGTCGTGGTCGGCGCCGGACTCGCGGGCCTGGCCGCCGCCCGCGCGCTCACCGGCCACGGCCTCACCGTTCAGGTCCTGGAGACCACCGACCGGATCGGTGGCCGGATGGCCACCCGCGAACAGGACGGATTCCGGCTCGACGACGGCAGTCACCTGTTGAACACCGCCTTCCCCGAACTGCGCCGCACGCTCGACCTCGACCGCCTCGACCTGCGCCCGCTCGCGCCCGGCGTGCTGGTGCACAGCGCCGGCCGCCGGTACCGCGCCGGGGACCCCCAGCTCACCGTCGCCCGGCAGGCCGCCGCCCGGGCCCCGCTCGGCAGCCCGCTGGACAAGGCCCGGCTGGCGGGCCGGCTCGGCCGGCTCGCCGCCACCCCGGTCGGCCGGCTCCAGGCCCGTCCGGAGACCACCGCCGCCCGCGCACTGGCCGGCCACGGCCTGGCCCAGCGCACTGTGGACGGCTTCCTGCGACCGCTGCTCAGCGCCCTGCTCTCCGATCCGGCGCTCGGGACCAGCAGCCGGATCGCCGACCTGGTGCTGCGCTCGTACGCGCGCGGGCGGCTCTGTCTGCCCGCCGCCGGGATCGCGGCGGTGCCGGCCCAACTGGCCGCCGCCCTCCCCGCCGGCACCGTCCGCACCCGGGTGCGGGTCACCTCGATCGCCGCGGACGGCGTGGAGACCGCCGCGCACGGGCGGATCGGCGCCCAGGCCGTCATCGTCGCCACCGACGCCCGCTCCGCCGCCGAACTGCTGCCCGGACTGCGGCTACCGGACTTCCACCCCGTCACGACCTTCTACCACGCCGCCGACGCCGCCCCGCTGGGCGAGGCCGTCCTGCTGCTCGACGGCGACCGGCCGAACGGGCACCCGCCGCTGGTCTCGCACTCACTGGTGCTCAGCGAGCTGCACCCGTCCTACGCCCCGGCCGGCCAGTCGCTGATCGCCACCACCGTGCTCGGGCGGCGCGCCTTCGACGTCGGCGGCCCGGCCGGGCTGGAACCGGCCGTGCGGGCCCGGCTGGCCGAGCTGTACGGCGGCTCGACGGCGGGCTGGCAGTTCCTCGGCGTGCGGCACGTCCCGGACGCGCTGCCCGCGATGCCGCCGCCGCACAACCCCCGCCGCCCGGTGCGGCTGCTGGCCGGGCTGTACGTCGCCGGGGACCACCGGGACACCAGCACCGTGCAGGGCGCGCTGGTCTCCGGGCGGCGGGCGGCACAGGCGGTGCTGGGCGACCTCGGTGTCCCCGCCGACGCCCGGGAGGCGGAGGCGGCGGCCTGACGACCGGGCCCGCGCCCGGGCACAGGCGCGGGCACGGCGAGCGGCAGCGGCAGGCTCCTCGGCCTCGGCGGGCGTCGCGGCGCCCCGCCGGAACGACGGGCACCGCGTGGCCGGTGCCCGTGTTCCTGCCGCCGTTCCCGGCCGTTCCCGGCCGTCCGCGGGCCGCTCCGCGCCGGTGACGGCCGCCGCGGAACGGCCGGAGGTCCGGGCCGGGGCCGCTGGGCCCGGACCTCCGTGCGCCGGGTGCGTGGGGCGGGCCCCACCCGCCCTTCGGTCAGATCACCCCCGCCTGCCGGGCCGTCTCCTCGAAGGCGCGGGCCACCGGGCTGCCGCGGTAGGGGGTGAGGCGGCGGTGGAAGTCCCGGACGTACTCCAGCGAGCGGGCCGAGCGCATCTCCCCCGCCGCCCGCAGCGCGTCGGTGGCCATGGTGCAGGCCTCGTCGAGGTCCCCCATGCCGAGCCGGGCGGTGGCCAGCACCAGACGGCAGAAGATCCGGCTGCGGGCGTAGGCGGGCGAGCGCAGCCGCAGCGACTTCTCGGCGTGCTGCGCGGCCGTCCGCCACTGCTGGAGGTCGCGGTAGCAGTGGGCGAACTCGTCGGAGAGCTGGGCCTCGTCGAAGTACCGCGCCCAGGAGGGCAGTTCGTCGCCCGTCCGGGCCGCCGCCAGGGAGCGCTCGGCGCGCACCAGGGCAGTGGTGCAGGACCGGACGTCGCCCAGCAGCCCGTGCCCGCGCGCCTCGGCGGCGTGCATCAGCGACTGGACGACCGGCGGCACGGCGGTGCCCACGCCCTGCTGGGCGACCCGGGCGAGCTGGACCGCCTCCCGACCGTGGCCCAGGTGGACGGCCTGCTGGCTCATCGTCACCAGCACGTAGCCGCCGAGCGCGCGGTCCCCGGCGGCCTGGGAGAGGCGCAGCGCCTGGACGAAGTAGCGCTGGGCGAGGCCGTGCGCGGCGATGTCGAAGGACGTCCAGCCGGCCAGCCTGGTGAGGTCGGCGACCGCGCCGAACAGGGCCCGGCCGAT
Source organism: Kitasatospora sp. NPDC127067 (assembly GCF_042724755.1). Taxonomy (NCBI): domain Bacteria; kingdom Bacillati; phylum Actinomycetota; class Actinomycetes; order Kitasatosporales; family Streptomycetaceae; genus Kitasatospora; species Kitasatospora sp. NPDC127067. The sequence continues at coordinate 7,937 of NZ_JBHXEM010000012.1, forward strand.
CTGTTCCCCGTAGCGGCCGCGCAGCATCGGCTCGGCCTCGCTCTCCAGGTAGCGGACCAGCGCCTGGCGGGCGTGGCCGCCGCCGTAGGCGTGGTCGAGCGCGCGGAAGAGGTCGCCGACGGCGCGGATGGCGGCGATGTCGCCGCGGCCGACCCGCAGGGTGGGGCGGGACTCGCGGGCCGGGTCGGTGTACGGCGGTTCGACGGCGACCGGCGGCCGGCGGCTCTGGATCGGCACCCGGCCGATGGTGGGGGCGGTGCCGGTGGTCCCGGCCGTGCTGCGGGCGGTGGGGGCCCCGGGGACGCCGGGGGCGGGGCCGCGCGCCGGGCTCCCGGGGGACGCGCCCGGCGCCGGGGCGCCGGTGATGGCCGCGGAGGTGGCGCTGCCGGACGGCGGGCCGGCGGTGGCGTCCGAGCGGGTCAGGGTGGAACCGTCCCGGGCGACCCGCTCGTCGGTGCGGCCGATCAGCCAGTCCCGGCTGGGGACGACCAGGCCGGCCGGGGTGAAGGCGATCCGGCGCAGCTCGGACTGCGGGCCGTTGTCCTTGCGCCACATGCTCGCCACGATGTCCACCGCCTCCTGCGGCGTCTCGGCGAACTCCAGGCCGGCGTAGACCGGGGCGCAGGCGTCCAGGCCGAGGTCCTGGGCGGTGAGGCGGCGACCGAGGCGGCGGGTGAAGACCTCGGCGATCAGCGCCGGGGTGGCCCCGCGCGGCTGCTGGCCGCGCAGCCAGCGGGTGACCGAGGTCTTGTCGTAGCGCAGGTCCAGGCCGTGCTCCAGGCCGAGCTGGTCGACCCGGCGGGCGAGGCCCGCGTGCGAGAAGCCGGCCTCCTCGATCAGCGCCGCGAGCTGGCCGTTCTGCGGGGCCGGGCCGGAGTGGCCGGGGCCGCGGGGAGGGCCGGGCACGGGCGCGGCGGGGTTCTCGTGCCGGTCGGGTGTGGCCTGCACCGGCAGCCGCCGGTCCTCGGCGTCCGGGGCGTCGGCGGTCAGCGTGTCGGCGGTCAGGGCGTCGGGGGCGTCCGGAAGGGTCCGGCCGACCGTCCCTCGGTGCTGGCCGAGCGGGTCGAGCGGTCCGTACGCCGGGCTGTCGGTTGCAGGCCGTTGGGGCATGTCTGTCAACACCTCTCGGACGTCGCACCGGGCTTCACCAGCACTTCGGCGGCCCGGGGCGGCGCCCCCTGTCGGGAATCGGCGTGAATGTAGCGAGCATTCGGGCGCTATGGGTGGATCTGACCGAGCAATCCACCGAACGGGTGAAGCAACCGCGCCCATTGTGGGGAAGCGGGGCCATCTCGGGTTTGGTCGTCCGGGGTCGAACCACCGGCCGTTCCGGGGGCTTCCCCGAGGGCCTCTCCGAGGGTCGATCCGAGGGTCGATCCGAGGGTCGATCCGCCGTTCGGACCCCGCTCCGGCGTCATGGCGGACAGCACCACAGCTCAGCGGACTGCTGTGGCGTTCCGCCACATGGGAGCGGGGCCGCCGGATTCCTACCGTTCTCGGCCATGGACACCTCTACTGCCCGCCCGCTCGCCGGCCGCACGGCCATGGTCACCGGGGCCGCCTCGGGCATCGGCCGGGCCTGCGCCGAGGCCTTCGCCGAGGCCGGCGCCCGGGTCTACGTCGTCGACCTCGCGGCCGGCCCGGCCGAGGAACTCGCCGAGCGGATCGGCGGCCGCGCGATCGTCGCCGACCTCGCCGACCCCGGGGCCGTGGACGCCCTGCCGGACGACGCCGACATCGTCGTCAACAACGCCGGCCTCCAACACGTCGCGCCCGTGCACGAGTTCCCGCCCGACCGCTTCACGCTCATCCAGCGCGTCATGGTCGAGGCCCCGTTCCGCATCCTGCGCCGCACCCTGCCCCACATGTACGAGCAGGAGTGGGGCCGGGTCGTCAACGTCTCCTCCGTCCACGGCCTGCGCGCCAGCGCCTTCAAGTCCGCGTACGTCACCGCGAAGCACGCGCTGGAGGGCCTCAGCAAGACCGTCGCCCTGGAGGGCGCGCCGTACGGCGTCACCAGCAACTGCATCAACCCGGGCTACGTCCGGACTCCCCTGGTGGAGAAGCAGATCGCCGCCCAGGCGCTCGCCCACGGCATCCCCGAGGACGAGGTGGTCGAGCGGATCATGCTCGACCGCACCGCCGTGAAGCGCCTCATCGAACCCGACGAGGTCGCCCAACTCGCCCTCTGGCTCTGCTCCCCCACCGCCTCCTACATCACCGGCGCCAGCCTCCCCGTCGACGGCGGCTGGACCGCCCACTGAGCGGGGAGCGCCCGGCGGTCAGGCCTCCCCTCTCATAGGGCAGCAAGGCACATTCGACCCCGGGACTGTGTGGGCCGTCCACATAGTCCCGGGGTCGGGTGCTTCCTACCTTGTGGCGACATCGTCTCCCCCCTGGTTCTGGAAGTGGTGGCCATGAGCACCTCCGCACGAGGTACGGCGGCGAGCAGTTCACTCCCGAGAGTGGTGGCTGCGAGCCTGATCGGCACGACCATCGAGTGGTACGACTACTTCTTGTACGGAACGGCGGCGGCGCTGGTGTTCGGGAAGCTGTTCTTCCCGCACAGCGATCCGCTGACCGGGACGCTGCTGTCCTTCCTGACCTACGCGATCGGGTTCGCGGCACGGCCGCTCGGGGCGCTGGTGTTCGGTCACTTCGGGGACCGGGTGGGACGGAAGAAGCTGCTGGTGGTGAGCCTGCTGCTGATGGGCGGGTCGACCACGGCGATCGGGCTGCTGCCGACGTACGACTCGATCGGGGTCGCGGCGCCGGTGCTGCTGACGGTGCTGCGGCTGGTGCAGGGCTTCGCGCTCGGCGGCGAGTGGGGTGGCGCCGTGCTGCTGGTGTCGGAGCACGGGGACCAGCGGCGGCGGGGGTTCTGGGCGTCCTGGCCGCAGGGCGGGGCGCCGGCCGGGAACCTGCTGGCGGCCGGGGTGCTGTCGCTGATGACGGCGGTGCAGTCGGACGCGGCGTTCCTGGCGTGGGGCTGGCGGGTGCCGTTCCTGCTGTCGGCGGTGCTGGTCGTGGTCGGGATGTGGATCCGGCTCGCGGTGGACGAGTCGCCGCTGTTCAAGGAGGCGCTGGCGGCGCAGCACAAGCGCCAGGAGGAGCGGAGCACGGCCGAACGGCTGCCGCTGGTGGAGGTGTTGCGCGACCACTGGCGGGAGGTGCTGGTGGCCATGGGCGCGCGGATGGCGGAGAACATCTCCTACTACGTGATGACCACGTTCGTGCTCACCTACGCCGTCACCCACGCCCACTTCTCCAAGCAGACCGCGCTGAACGCCGTCCTGATCGCCTCGGCGATCCAGTTCGCGCTGATCCCGCTGTTCGGCGCGCTGTCCGACCGGGTCGGGCGCAGGCCGGTGTACCTGGTGGGCGCGGTCGGGGTGGGCGCCTGGGCCTTCGTGTTCTTCGGGATGGTCGACACGAAGTCCTTCGGCTCGCTGGTCACCGCCGTGACCGTCGGCCTGGTCTTCCACAGCGCCATGTACGCGCCCCAGGCGGCCTTCTTCTCCGAGCTGTTCGCGACCCGGATGCGGTACTCGGGCGCCTCGATCGGCGCCCAGTTCTCCTCGGTGGCGGCCGGCGCCCCGGCTCCGCTGATCGCCACCGCGCTGCTCAAGGACTACGGCAGCTCCACGCCCATCGCGGTGTACGTCGCCATCGCGGCGGCGATCACCGTGCTGGCGGTGCTGTGCGGCCGGGAGACCAGGGGCCAGGACCTCATGGACGTCGAGGGACGGGACAACCGGGACGGCCGGGACGGTCGGGAGCCGGACACCTCCTCGGCCGAAAAGCCCGCCGTCGCCTGAGGAGCGAGCCGATACGATCACGGTTTCTCGGAACCGACGGAACCGACGCCGATTGGCAGCACGCACCATGAACCACCCTCACGAAAGCGCCGCGCCCGCGCTGCGGCGGCTGCTCGACCTGCTCGCCTCCGGAGCCGCCACCGAGGACTTCGCCGACGTGCTGGCCGACGCCCGCCGCCGCGGGGCGCCGGCCGCCGTCCTCGCCGAGATCGACGACGCCACCTGGCAGGCCCTGCGCGTCCACCGCACCCTGCGTCAACACCGGCGGCGCGAAGCCGAGTTGACGGCCCTGTTCGACACCGCCGGGGACCTCGCCGCCTCCCGGGACCTGGACACCGTGCTCCAGGCGATCGTCCGCCGGGCCCGGATGCTGCTCGGCACCGACACCGCGTACCTGACCCTGCCGGACGAGGGCGCCGGCGACACCTACATGCGGGTCACTGACGGCTCGGTCTCCGTCCTGTTCCAGACCCTGCGGCTCAGCCTCGGCGACGGCCTGGGCGGGCTGGTCGCCCAGACCGCCCGCCCGTACGCCACCCCCGACTACCGCACCGACGAACGCTTCCACCACACCGGCACGATCGACGCCGGTGTGCTGGACGAGGGCCTGGTGGCGATCATCGGGGTGCCGCTGCTGCTCGGCGGTCAGGTCATCGGCGTCCTGTTCGCCGCCGACCGCACGCCGCGCGCCTTCTCCCCCGACGAGGTCGCGCTGCTCTGCTCGCTGGCCGCGCACGCCGCGATCGCCCTGGACACCGCCAAGTCACTGGCCGACACCCGGGCCGCGCTCGCCGAGCTGAACGCCGCCAACGAGCTGGTCCGGGCCCACTCCTCCGCCGTGCAGCGCGCCGAGCAGGCGCACGACCGGCTCACCGACCTGGTGCTGCGCGGCGCCGAGGTGCCGGACGTCGCCGCCGCCGTGGCCGCCCTGCTGGGCGGGGAGATAGCGGTCCTGGACGCCGAGGGCGAACCGCTGGCCGGACGCTCCGCACCCGCCGCCGAACTGGCCGAGGCGGTCGCCGCCTCCCGCGCCGAGGGCCGGTCCGTACGGCACGGCGAGCAGTGGGTCTGCGCGGTGCTGGCCGGACACGACGCGCTCGGCACCATGGTGCTGCGCGGCCGGCCCGACCTCGACGACGCCGACCGGCGGCTGTTCGAGCGGGCCAGCGTGGTCACCGCACTGCTCCTGCTGCTGCGCCGCTCGGTCGCCGAGACCGAGAACCGGGTCCGCGGCGAACTGCTCACCGACCTGCTGACCGCCCCCGAGCGGGACCCGGGCGGGCTCACCGCGCGCGGCCGCCGGCTCGGCGTCGACCTCGCCCGGCCGCACCTGGTGCTGGTCGCGGAGCCCGCCGACGGGAAGGCCGACGACCGGGCACGGCTGGCCGGTGCGGCCCGGCGCTACCTGTTCGGCTCCCGGGGCGTCAGCGCCGAGCACGCCGAGACGGTGGTGCTGCTGGCGCCCGTCGAGAGCGGCAGCACCGACGACCCCGAGGAGACCGCCCGGCAGGCCGCCGAACGACTGGCCCGGCTGGCCGGGTTCCCGGTCACCGTCGGCGCCGGCCGGCCGGCCGCCGGGCCGTCCGCGCTGGCCGCGTCCTACGGCGAGGGCGTGCGCTGCCTCCGGGCGCTGCGGGTGCTCGGCCGCGCCGGGGAGGGCGCCTCGGCCCGGGCGCTCGGCTTCCTCGGCGTACTGCTCGGCGACGGCCACGACGTGGACGGCTTCGTCGGCGCGACGCTCGGCCCGCTCCTGGCGTACGACGCCCGGCGCGGCACCGAGCTGGTCCGCACCCTGCGCGCCTACTTCGACTGCGGCGGCAGCCTGACCCGGGCCAAGGACGAGCTGCACGTCCACGTGAACACCGTGGTCCAGCGGCTGGACCGGGTCGAGGCGCTGCTCGGGCGGGACTGGAACCAGCCGGAGCGGTCGCTGGAGCTCCAGCTCGCGCTGCGGCTGCAGCTGCTCGCGGGCGGCTGAGCCCGAACAGGCCGACGGCTCGCCCGGGGAGGCTGCCGCTCCCGGGCCGGGCTGCCGCCCCCCGGGCCGGACCGCTGCCGACCGCTGCCCCGGGGCCGGGCGACCGACCCCGGCAGGACGGCCGGACCCGGCAGGTCCGCTGCTCATGGGCGGCCGAGGGGGTTCGACCGGGCTGGGCGTACAGTGGCGAGGTTGGTCTCGAACGCCCGGCAAGGAGCGGCAACGGTGAGCGAGAACGTGCGTTTTGTTCGCATGGGCATAGGTGAGCGCACCGTGCCCTACCAGGAGGCCTGGGAGGAGCAGCAGCGGCTGCACGCGCTGCGGGTCGCGGACGAGATCCCCGACACCGTGCTGCTCCTGGAGCACCAGTCGGTGTACACCATGGGCAAGCGCACCAACCCCGCCGACCTGCCGTTGGACGGCACCCCGGTGGTCGAGGTCAACCGGGGCGGCGAGATCACCTGGCACGGCCCCGGCCAGCTGGTCGGCTACCCGATCGTCAAGCTGCCCGACCCGATCGACGTCATCGCCTACGTCCGCCGGCTGGAGGAGGCGCTGATCCGCACCGCCGGCGAGTTCGGCATCGGGTCCACCCGGGTCGAGGGCCGCAGCGGCGTCTGGGTGCTGGGCGAGTCCATCCCGGACGCCGTGGTGGATCCGGCGCAGGTGGTGGACATCGGCAGGCTGACCCTGCGGATGGGCCTGCCGCTGGGCATCGACCCGCGCCTGGCCGGCCCCGAGTACGCACCCTCCAACGCCGGCCAGCGCGGTGACGACCGCAAGCTCGCCGCGATCGGCGTGCGGGTCGCCCGCGGGGTGACCATGCACGGTTTCGCGCTCAACTGCGACCCGGACATGACCTGGTTCGACAAGATCGTGCCGTGCGGCATCAGGGACGCGGGCGTCGCCTCGCTCACCGGCGAGCTGCGGCGCGGACTGTCCGCCGCCGAGGCCGCGCCGGTGGTCGAACGGCACCTGGCGGACGTCCTCGCCGAGCTGCCGGAACCGGTCCTCGGCCACTGACCCGCCGAGCAGCGCCGACACACCTTCCGCCGGCGGCCGCCGAAACTACCGGCAGCCGCTGGGAATCTACCGACCGGTAGCCATGTTGCCCTGCGATTGCAGGGCGGCAGGCCCGGCGAAGGCCGTACAACCACAGGCGTACCCTGGGGGTACCCCGTCTAGTTCTAGGAGTCGCACGTGTCCGCTGTCGCGCCCGACGGCAGGAAGCTGCTCCGCCTGGAGGTCCGCAACAGCGAGACCCCCATCGAGCGGAAGCCCGAGTGGATCAAGACCCGCGCGAAGATGGGCCCGGAGTACAACGCCCTCCAGTCGCTGGTGAAGAAGGAGGGGCTGCACACGGTCTGCCAGGAGGCCGGCTGCCCCAACATCTTCGAGTGCTGGGAGGACCGCGAGGCGACCTTCCTCATCGGCGGCGACCAGTGCACCCGCCGCTGCGACTTCTGCCAGATCGACACCGGCAAGCCCGCCGAGTTCGACCGCGACGAGCCGCGCCGGGTCGCCGAGTCCATCGTCACGATGGACCTCAACTACGCCACCATCACCGGCGTCGCCCGTGACGACCTGGAGGACGGCGGCGCCTGGCTGTACGCCGAGACCGTGCGCCAGGTGCACGCGATGACCGCCGCCCGCGAGGCCGGCCGCACCGGCGTCGAGCTGCTCATCCCCGACTTCAACGCGGTGCCCGAGCAGCTGGCCGAGGTCTTCTCCTCCCGCCCCGAGGTGCTCGCGCACAACGTCGAGACCGTGCCGCGGATCTTCAAGCGGATCCGCCCGGCGTTCCGCTACGAGCGCTCGCTGGACGTCATCACCCAGGCGCGTGCGGCCGGACTGGTGACCAAGTCCAACCTGATCCTGGGCATGGGCGAGACCCGCGAGGAGGTCAGCCAGGCGCTGGCCGACCTGGTCGGCGCCGGCTGCGAGCTGATCACCATCACCCAGTACCTGCGCCCCTCGCTGCGCCACCACCCGGTCGAGCGCTGGGTGAAGCCGCAGGAGTTCGTCGAGCTCCAGGAGGAGGCCGAGGAGCTGGGCTTCGCCGGCGTCATGTCGGGCCCGCTGGTGCGTTCCTCGTACCGGGCCGGCCGGCTGTACCGGCAGGCGCTGGAGCGGCGCGCGCAGGCCGCGGTCTGATCGCGGTCCGATCACGCGTGTGACGGCGGTCTGACGGCGGTCCGACGACGGCCTCCCGGTCCACCGATCGGTTCGAGCCACGGGAAGGGCGGAGCTTCGGCTCCGCCCTTCCGGTTTCACCACGCTTTGACGGGCTGGTCACGGGCTGGTAACACGGGGTGGGGACTCTGGACGCCTGGTGAGCGTTCGATTCTTCTCAGCCACGAGAGGAGCTGTTCGGCATGCGGGTTCAGATGCGGATCCGGTCGGTGGGGGTGGCGCTGCGGTTCGCCGAGAGCGTCCTGCTCGCCCCCGGCCAGCGGCACGCGCGCCGCAACGCGTGGGCGGCGGTGTGCGAGAACCGCCAGTACGCGGCGGACCGCCGGCACGACGACGCGGCGGCCCGGACGGCGCAGCCGCGGCCGGTCCGGCGGTAGTGCTCCGGCGATGACGCATCGGCGTCGGCGATGGTGCTCCGGCGGTAACGGATCGGCGTCGGCGGTAGTGCTCCGGCGGTAACGGATCGGCGTCGGCGGTAGTGCTCCGGCGGTAACGCATCGGCATCGCCATCGGCGATAACGCTTCGACGTCGCAGGGCCCCCCGGCGTCGCTCTGTGCGACGGCGTGCGGGCACACGGGTCACGGTTGGGGCGAACGGGTACCCGGGCTTGGATATCCCGTACCCGTGCCACGTACCATGAGCGTTATGGCGAGGGAAACATCCGAGAACCCCGGGCGACTGAAGCAGATCCGTCTGGCGTACACCATGACCAAGAAGGTCGACACCAAGATCGGCCTGATCATCGCCGGCGTCGGCCTGCTGACCTTCGGCGTGTTCCTCGCCATCGGCTTCGCGATCGAGCATCCCGTCTACCTGGGCATCCTGGGCTTCATCGTGGCCGTGCTGGCCATGGCGATCGTCTTCGGGCGCCGGGCCGAGCGCGCCGCGTTCGGCCAGATGGAGGGGCAGCCGGGGGCAGTCGCCGCGGTGCTGAACAACATCCGGCGCGGCTGGAGCTCCAACAGCACCCCGGTGGCGGTCACCCGTAACCAGGACGCGGTCTACCGCGCCGTGGGCCGGGCCGGCATCGCGCTGATCGGGGAGGGCAACCCGAACCGGGTCCGCCAGCTGCTGGCCTCCGAGAAGAAGAAGATGGCCCGTGTGGTCGGCGACGTGCCGGTGCACGACATCGTGGTGGGCAACGGCGAGGGCGAGGTCCCGCTGAAGAAGCTCCAGATCCACCTGATGCGCCTGCCCCGCGCCATCACCGCCGCCCAGGTCACCGAGACCAACGACCGCCTGCGCGCGCTGGGCGACCTGCTCTCCAAGGCGCCGATCCCCAAGGGTCCGATGCCGAAGGGCGCCCGGATGCCCAAGGGCGGCCAGGCCCGCTGACCCTCCCCCGCCCCTGACGACACGAGAACGGCCCCGCCGCGGAAGCTCCGCGGCGGGGCCGTTCCGACGTTCGTACGGCGTCGGGGGTGCATCCCGGCCTCGACCAGGGCCGGGGCCGGAGGCCGGATCTCGGCCGGATCCGGATCTCGACCGGAGGCTAGATCCGGACCTCGACGGTGCCGACCGCCTTGTCGTGCAGGCCGCGGGTGTCGCGGTCCCAGACCAGCGGCGGCACCACCAGGCAGAGCAGCAGGGTGCGCAGCAGGACCTGCGGGATGGTCGCGCGGCTGCCGTCCAGCCGGACCACCCGCAGGCCGAACAGCCGCTTGCCGACCGTCGTGCCGGTGGTGGCCAGCAGCAGGGACGCGACCAGGAAGAACAGCGGGCTGGTCCACAGGTTGGCCTCGGCCTGGTCGCCGCGGGCGATCAGCCCGTACGAGATCAGGGCGACCAGCCAGCCGTCCACGAACAGGGCGCCGATCCGGCGGCCGGGGCCGGCGATCGAGCCGGGGCCCTCCTTGGGCAGCCCGAGGCGCTCGCCGCGGTGGCCGAAGTCGGCACCCATCTTCTCGGCGGCCGCCCGGGGGCCGTCGATCCACGATCCCAACGCTTCTCTGGTGTCCACGAATCCACACTAACCGGGCTGACGGCGTACGCCGCCACCGGCTCCCCTCCGGTCGGGGCATCACCCCCGACCGGGTGAATCGTCGTTCCGGCGCTTTCCAAGTGGTCCAGACCACTTGTGGGAGGGCGCCCAGCCGGGCAGGGCGATTTGTACCGTCCCGTACGTCTTTGCCAGCCGCCCGGCAGCCGTGGTTAACATCTAGGAAACGAGCGGGTCACCGAATGGAAACGACCCATTCCTATGGTGAGCCCAATTCGCACGCCGAGGAGGATGGATGTTCAACAACGCCGCCGAAGTGAAGCAGTTCATCCAGGACAACGACGTGAAGTTCGTCGACGTCCGCTTCTGTGACCTGCCGGGCGTCCTGCAGCACTTCTCCGTACCTGCGGCGACCTTCGACCCGTCCGAGATCCTGATGTTCGACGGCTCGTCGATCCGCGGCTTCCAGGCCATCCACGAGTCCGACATGGCCCTGGTGCCGGACCTCGCCACGGCCCGCCTCGACCCCTTCCGGGCCGAGAAGCACCTCAACATCAACTTCTTCATCCAGGACCCGGTCACCGGCGAGGCGTACAGCCGCGACCCGCGCAACGTCGCCAGGAAGGCCGAGGCCTACCTCGCCTCCTCCGGCATCGCCGACACCGCGTTCTTCGGGCCCGAGGCCGAGTTCTACGTCTTCGACTCGGTCCGCTTCGACACCAGCGCCAACGCGTCCTTCTACCACATCGACTCGGAGGCCGGCGCCTGGAACAGTGGCGCCGCCGAGGGCGACGTACGCGGCTACAAGGTCAAGTACAAGGGCGGGTACTTCCCCGTCCCGCCGGTCGACCACTTCGCCGACCTGCGCGCCGAGATGTCGCTGGAGCTCGCCAAGGCCGGGCTGGAGGTCGAGCGCCAGCACCACGAGGTCGGCACGGCCGGCCAGGCCGAGATCAACTACAAGTTCAACACCCTGCTGCACGCCGCCGACGACCTGATGCTGTTCAAGTACATCATCAAGAACGTCGCCTGGCGGAACGGCAAGACCGCCACCTTCATGCCGAAGCCGATCTTCGGCGACAACGGCTCGGGCATGCACGTCCACCAGTCGCTGTGGAGCGAGGGCACCCCGCTCTTCTACGACGAGCAGGGCTACGCCGGGCTCTCCGACACCGCCCGCTACTACATCGGCGGGCTGCTGCGGCACGCCCCCTCGCTGCTGGCCTTCACCAACCCCTCGGTGAACTCCTACCACCGCCTGGTGCCGGGCTTCGAGGCGCCGGTCAACCTGGTCTACTCGCAGCGCAACCGCTCGGCCGCGATCCGCATCCCGATCACCGGCTCCAACGCCAAGGCCAAGCGCATCGAGTTCCGCGCGCCGGATCCGGCCTCCAACCCCTACCTGGCCTTCGCCGCCATGCTGATGGCCGGCCTCGACGGCATCCGCAACAAGATCGAGCCGCTGGAGCCGGTCGACAAGGACCTCTACGAGCTGGCCCCCGAGGAGCACGCCAACGTCCCCCAGGTGCCCTCCTCCCTCCCCGCCGTCCTGGAGGCCCTGGAAGCCGACCACGAGTACCTCCTCGCCGGCAACGTCTTCACCCCGGACCTCATCGAGACCTGGATCGACTACAAGCGCACCAACGAGATCGCCCCGATCGCCCTGCGCCCCCACCCGCACGAGTTCGAGCTCTACTACGACCTGTAGAGGGCCGCGGGGCTGACAGCGCGCGCCGGGCGGGCGGTCCGACGGAGGTCGGGCCGGCCGCCCGGTGCGTGCTGTTTCCGGGCGCGGGGGTGGGGCGAGGTCAGTAGGAGTCGGGGGTGTGCTGCTGCGGCGGGTGGGTGTCCCTGGGGGTGAAGGCGGTGGCCCAGGGTGTGGTGACGGTTTCCAGGGCGCCGGGGGTCCGGGCCGGGGCCGGCGCCGGGGCGGGCTGCGGGGGGAGGGGTTCGGCGGCGCGGAGCTCGTCGATGCTCCTGGTCATGCCGGTCTTGAGACGGGGCGTCAGGGGCTTCTCGATGAGGCGGTGGGCCAGCCAGGAGGCGACGAGCATGCCGGCGGTGACGATGGCGACCGCCGTCCAGGGCTTGACGTCGCGCTCGTGGAGGGCGCGCAGCGCCGTCCAGCCCATGGTCTCGTGGAGCAGGTAGAGGGGGTAGGTGAGGGCGCCGGCGAAGGTGAGCCAGCGCCACTGGATCCGGGAGCCCCAGCCCAGGGCGACCACGATCATGACGAGGTAGGAGAGGCTGGTCAGCAGGACGGCGGGCCAGGTCGGCAGGTCGACGCGACCGAGGTAGGGGTTCACGTCCTTCTGGTGCTGGATGGTGTAGAGCACCGAGAGGATCCAGCTGATCCCGACGATGCCGAAGAGCATGAGGTTGGGACCGTACCGGTGGACCAGGTAGAGCGCGAGGCCTGCGACGAAGAACGAGGAGACCTGCGACATCGCGAAGAAGTCGAGCACCGGCCACTTGGTGCTCGCCGCGACGATGCCGGCGACCGTCCAGATCGAGCAGAAGGCCACGATCCGCCGGTAGGTCACGCCCCGCCAGACCACGATGGCGAACAGCAGGTAGAAGCGCAGCTCGATCCAGAGCGTCCAGTAGACGGCGTCGACGTCCTTGATGCCCAGGCCCTCCTGGAACATCGTCAGGTTGGCGAGCACCTGCTCGGAGGGGAGCGGCTGGCGCACGAGCGGCCACACCGTCACGACGGCGGTGGTGAGCAGGACGGCGAACCAGTACGCGGGGTAGAGCCGGATGACCCGGGAGCGGACGAAGTCGCCCACCGGGCGGCCCCAGCTGCTCATGCAGATCACGAAGCCGCTGATCACGAAGAACAGGCAGATGCCGGTCCACAGATAGGCGCCGAGAAAGGAAGCGCGGTGGAACACCTGATCGACCGGCTTGCCCCAGGCACTGTCCTCGGGCTTGGTGCCGCCGCCGTAGCCGACGTAGTGGTGGAAGACCACCATCAGCGCGGCCAGGATGCGCAATCCGTCCAGGACCGCGAGACGGCCGCCCTTGGCGGACTTGCGGCGGCCCGAGGAACCTGGTCGTTGCCGGGGGAAAATGCTCACGGCAGAAGATAGCGCACACACGTTCAATTGCCCGGTGCAGGCCCGGAAGCCCGCTCACTCCGGGAGGCTCGGCGGCACGGTCCGGACGACGGCCAGGGACGCCACGGCGGCCGCGAAGCCGAGCAGGGCGCCCGCCGCGACATCCCCCGGGTAGTGCACGCCGGTGTGGACCCGGGAGTAGCCGACCGCGGTCGCCAGCGCGCCGAGCGGCAGCGCCAGCGGTGGCAGCAGCACGCCGACGGCGGTGGCGAAGGCCGTCGCCGAGGCCGTGTGCCCGGACGGGAAGGAGGCCGACTCCGGCATCGCCACCTGCCGGCCGACGGTCACCCTCGCCAGTTCCCGGTCGGGCCGGGGGCGGTGGACCAGCTGCTTGCCGACCAGGTTCGCCGCCACCGAGGCCAGCGCCACCGCGCCGACCCCGGCCACCGCCGCCTGCCGGGGGCGGCCGGGCCGCAGGGCGAGCAGGGCGGAGACGGCCAACGAGATCTTCGAGTGGTCGGCGGCCCTGGAGAGCCGGCGCAGCGCGGAGTCGAGCGTCGGGGTGGAGGTGGCGGCGACGGCCGCGTAGACGGCTCCGTCGAGCGCCCGCAGGTCGGTGAGTACGGACGGCGGGACGGACGGCGGGGCAGGAGGCGGGACGGGAGGGGTGGCGTCGTGGTCCGGGTGGTCAGTCACGGGTCGGCCCCTCCGCAGTCGGGTCGGAGCTGTGGTCGGAGCCGCGGCCGGCGCCGGAACCGGAGCTGTCGCCGGTGCCGGGGTCGGAGCGGCCGAACGCGAGGGCGGCCAGCCGGCGCCAGTTCACGGACGGCACGGGGGCGGGGACGCCGGGGCGGTCGCGCGGCACCAGGACCCGCAGGGCCCGCGGGCGCAGCGTGCACACGACCGGGACGGGCATCCGCAGCGTCTCGCCGTCGACCGCCACCGGGATCTCGTCCTCCTCCGCGGTCACCTCCACCCTCCGTGCGGTCAGCGCGGTCAGCCCGGTGGACTGCGTGCCGCGTACGGCCAGGTCGGCGGCCTGGGCCGCGCCCTCCACCCGGATGCCGAGGACACCGAGCAGGCCGCTGTCGAGCCGGGGTCGGCGGCCGCCGATGCCGAGGTCGTCCGTCGAGCCGTACGGGTTGTTGCTGACCAGCAGCGCCTGCTGGTCGGTGAGCACGGTGGCGTCGGCCCTCACGTCGACCCGCCGTACGCCCTCGCCGACCAGCAGGTCCGGCAGCAGGCTGAGCGCGGTGCCGGCCTTGGCGTCGCGGTACTCGGGGCGCTCCACGACGTCGGCGTACACCCCGAAGGAGACGGTGTTGACGAAGGCCCGGCCCGCGACCTCGCCGAGGTCGACCCGCAGTTCCTCGCCGTCGGTCAGCGCGTCCAGGCAGCGGGAGGGGTCGTCGCGGTCGAGGCCGAGGTCCATGGCGAAGTGGTTGCGGGTGCCGGCGGAGATCACCAGGAACGGCAGGCCGTGCTCGGCGGCGACGGCCGCGACCAGCGCCTGGGTGCCGTCGCCGCCCGCCACGCCGAGCAGGTCCGCGCCCTCGGCCACGGCTGTTCGGGCCAGCTCGGCGACGTCGGCGGGGGCGGCGGGGTCGAGCAGGACCACCCGGGCACCGAGTCCCTCCGCCCGCTCGACGAGCCCGAAGCGGCCGACCTTCCCGCCGCCGGACTTCGGGTTCATGATCAGGACCGGTCGCAGCGGCCGGGTCGCGGCACGCCCGCGCATCGGCGGCTCCGGACGGGCCCGGCGCAGCGCGGCACGGGCGAGGGCCAGCGCGATGCCCCAGACCAGGACGAGGAGCAGGGCCGTCAGCCACAGCCGGTGGTGGGCGAAGAACACCAGCACCGCGACCGGCGCCGCGATCGCGACGAGCAGCCCGAACACCCGGACCGCGCCCCGGTAGGCCAGGAACCACCAGACGCCGGCGGCCCAGACGACCAGTCCGAGCAGCCCGGCCACGAGCACCAGCAGCCCGCCCTCCCCCAGCGCGAACAGCAGCACCCCTACGGCCCCCGCGACCGTCAGCAGGGCGCAGCGGGCGAGCAGCGTCGCGCCCGCTCCCCCGGCGTGGTCCGCCGTCCGTGTCCTGTCGATCTCGTCCTCCCGTGCCGCGCACCCCAGGGGCCGTCCGCCCCGGGCCCGATCGGGCCCGGTCGTTGCCAGCAGCCTGCGCACTCCCGCGCCCCGGGGCATCCCGGCGGGCCCGTCCGGGTGACCGGGGCGCCGGGTGGCGGGACGAACGACGGGCGACGGGCGACAGGAAGGACGAGGGCGGGAAAAGCGGTTGCCGGGCCGAGTTGGATGGGGGCCATGGGACACAGGGAGAAGGTCACCCCGACGGTGTACGTGTCGGTGGACGTGGAGTCGGACGGGCCGATCCCGGGGCCGTACTCGATGCTGAGCTTCGGGGCCGTGGTGGCCGGCCGGCACGACGGGGAGGGGTTCCGGCGGCCGCCGGCGGGGGCGGCGGCGTTCTACCGGGAACTGCGGCCGATCAGCGCGGAGTACGTCCCGGAGGCGCTGGCGGTGTCGGGGCTGGACCGGGCGGCGCTGCAGGCGGACGGGGCCGATCCGGCGGCGGCGATGCGGGAGTTCGGCCGCTGGGTGGAGGGGGTGCGGCGCGGGCCGGGCGGGCAGCGGTACCGGCCGGTGATGGTGGGCTACCCGGCGGTGTACGACTGGCAGTTCCTCTACTGGTACCTGGTGCGGTTCACCGGCTCCAGCCCGTTCGGGCACTCCGGCTGCCTGGATCTGAAGACGCTGTACGCGGCGCGGGCCGGGGTGCCGTTCGCCGGGATCGGCAAGCGGTCGATGCCGCCGGAGCTGCTGCCGGACCTGCCGCACACGCACCACGCCCTGGACGACGCCCGGGAGCAGGCGGAGCTGTTCGCGAACCTCTGGGAGTGGTCCGGGCCTACGGGACGTCCGGAGTGAGGGCGAGGACGGCGAGGTCGTCGGCGAGCAGGCCGGCGTACCGGTGGACGTCCTGGGCCAGGAAGGCGACCACCCGGTCGGGGGCGGTGGTGCCGAGGGCGGCGAGGCGGGGGGCCAGCGGGTAGAAGGCGCCGGCGGTGTCGCGGGCCTCGCTGACGCCGTCGGTGTAGAGCAGGACGGTGTGGCCCGGGGGCAGCGCCACGGCGACCGCCTTGCTGCGCTCGTCGGCGGGGCCGAGGTGGCCGAGGCCGAGCGGGAGCTCGTCGGCGCAGGACACCGGGGTGATGCCGCCCCCGCCGAGGAGCAGCGGGGTGGTGTGACCGCGGTTGACGATCTCCACGCAGTCCGAGCCGGGCCGGTACTGGAGCAGGACGGCGGTGACGAACAGCTCGTCGTCGCCGCGGTCGGCGGCGTCGCGCAGCACCGCGCGGTCCAGCTGGTCGGCGAGTTCGACCAGCCCGGGGGTGTCGTACGCGGCCGCCCGGAACGCGCCGAGGACGTCGGCGACGGTGCGGACCGCGCCCAGGCCCTTGCCCCGGACGTCGCCGAGCAGCACCCGCACGCCGAAGCGGGTGTCGCAGACCTCGTACAGGTCGCCGCCGACCAGCACGTCGGCCTGGGCCGGGCGGTAGAGGCCGGCCACCCGCAGCCCGCCGGCCCGCTCGGGCACCGGACGCAGCACCGTGCGCTGCAGGGTCTCGGCGACCGTACGGGCCTGGAGCAGGTTGCGGTTCTGCCGGGTGCGCTGCCAGGACAGCGCGGTGCCCATGACGCCGGAGAGCAGGGTGGCGATGTAGACCCAGACGTGGTGCTGCTCGTTGACGTGGCCCGCGCGCAGCGCCAGGCCGAGCTGGAGCGCCAGGGAGCCGGCCGTCGTGACGGCCGTCAGCGCCGGGCCGTAGCTGAACGCGGCCACCACGGGCAGCGCGGTGAGCAGGAAGCCGGCGGCGACGGCGTCCGGGACGACGGCCTCGGCGACCAGGTCCAGCACCAGCAGGAGCACCGGCAGCCAGGGCACCCAGCGCGGAACCCTGGGCTCCAGCGCCGCGGGGCGCGGCGGGCGGGGTGCTGTGCGCACGGTGGGACCTCCTGGCAGGTGGCCGTTCCGGGTGATCGGTCCGGATTGGCCGCTTTCATCCCTCCATGCTCTCCCACGAACGGCCCAGCCACGAACGGCCGAACGTCCCGGTCCCCGGGGCCGGAGGAGCCGAATCCCCGGCCCCGGGGACCGCGCGTCACATGACGGTCACCGGACGGTCACCGGCAGGGTCTCGTAGCCGCGCAGCACCAGGCGGTCGCGCCGGGTCGGGACGCCGCCCGGGGCGAGCCGGGGGAAGCGGTCGAGCAGGGCGGGCACCGCGACCTCGGCCTCCAGCCGGGCCAGCTGGGAGCCCAGGCAGAAGTGGGTGCCGCCGCCGAAGCTGAGCGGCTGGCTGTCGGTGCGGGTCGGGTCGAACACCTCGGGGCGCTCGTACCGGGCCGGGTCGTGGTTGGCCGAGCCGATCAGCAGGGTCACCGCGTGGCCGGGCGGGATCTGCAGGCCCTCGACACTCAGGCCGTCCTCCAGCGCGACCCGGCCGGTGGCCTGCACCGGGGAGTCGAAGCGCAGCACCTCGTCGGTGAACCCGGCCGGGGTGATCGCGCCGCTGCGCAGCCCGGCGGCCGCCTCGGGGTGGCGGAACAGCAGGGCCAGGCCGTTGCCGAGCAGATTGGTGGTGGTCTCGAAGCCGGCCACCAGCAGCAGCACCAGGTTGGCCAGCAGCTCCTCGGCGGAGAGCCGCTCGTCGTCCGCGGCGGCGATCCGGGCCAGGTCGGTGACCAGATCGTCCTGCGGCCGGGCCAAGCGCTCGGCGGCCAGCTCGGTGAAGTAGCGGGCCAGCTCGTCGGCGGCCTCGTCGGCGGCGGCCAGCTCGTCCAGGTCCTGGATGATCTCCAGCGCGACGGTCAGGTCGGAGGCGAGGTCGCGGAAGCGGTAGCGGTCCTGCTCGGGGACACCGAGCAGCTCGCAGATCACCCCGACCGGCAGCCGGAAGGCGAAGGCGTCCATGAAGTCCACCGGCGAGCCGTCGGCGCCCTGCTCGGCCATGCCGTCCAGCAGCCGGTCGACCGCCGTCTCCACGGCCGGGCGCAGCGCGGCGACCCGGCGGGCGGTGAACACCGAGGCGATCAACGAGCGGACCCGGGGCTGGTCGGGGGCGTTGCGCTGGAGGATCGAGCGGCCGAACAGGGCCAGCGAGGAGTGCACGGCGTACTCGGGGGCCAGTCCGGCCATCATCTCGGCGGTCGCCACCCCGAAGGCGGGCGTGCGCAGCACCTTGTTGACCGCCGCGTAGCCGCTCACCACGAACATGCCGTCCCCGGCCGGGACCACCGGGCCCAGCTCGCGGGCCCTGGCGTACAGCGGGTACGGATCGGTCCTGACCTCCGTGGTCATCAGCTGTTCGATGATCGCCGCGCCGTCCATCCGGTGCTCCCCTCCCGAGATCACGCTTCCTGTCCGGTCAACCGCCGTCGGGCGCGGCGGAGTTCCCGTACCCACCGGAATCGCGCGGCGGGGCGGGGCGGGCCGATGCGCGCGGCGGGGCGGGGCGGGCGCGGACGGCTCGGTAGGGTGACCGGCATGGAGATCTGGATCAACCCGCGGTGCGGCAAGTGCCGGACCGCACTCGGCGAGCTGGACGGCGCCGGAGTCGAGTACACCGTGCGGCGCTACCTGGAGCAGCCGCCCACCGCGGCCGAGCTGGTACAGGTGCTGGAGCGTCTGGGCCTGGAGCCGTGGGACATCACCCGCACCGACGAGCAGGTCGCGAAGGACCTGGGGATGAAGGGCTGGCCCCGGGAGGTGGGTGAGCGCGACCGCTGGATCGCGGCGATGGCCGAGCACCCGATCCTGATCCAGCGCCCGATCATCACCGCGGACGACGGGCACGCCGTCGTGGCCCGCACCCCCGAGGCCCTCAAGTCCGTCCTGCCGTAGGGGCCTTGCGGCCGGATCGGCCGGTCAGTGGACCTGGATCCGCTCCACCGGCCGACCCGGGTGCCAGTTGTGCACGAGCAGGTGGTCGCCCTCCACGGAGGTGTGCACCACCTGGTCGAGCTCCAGCCGGAACGCGTGGAACGGGCCGGGCGGCGCCTCGGGCAGATCGGCGGCGAAGGCGGCGAGTTCGGTCTCGTCGGTGACCTCCACCGCCCTGCCGGAGACCTTGGAGTCCCCGCCGGCCATGGTCTCGTCCCCCGGGTGCGCGTGCAGTGCGAAGCGGGCGTCGCGCTGGAGGTCACGCGCCTTGACCGCGCCGTACATCGACCCGATCCACAGGTCGGCGCCGACGAATTCGACCTCCGTGCCGCTGACCCGGGGCGATCCGTCCTTGCGCAGCGTCGCCATGACGTGGTGCTTGTTCGCCTCGAACCGGGCCCGGACCAGGGGCGCCAGATCGGGGGCCTCGTGCTCGAAATCCTGCCAGGTAGCCATGGCGCCAGTCTGGCACCCGGCACCGACGGCCGCCGTGCGCGGACGACCGGACGGGCGGGGGCCGGGACGCGAAGGCGGGCGGCACGCGACAGCGGGCGGCCGGGCGGGGCGGTCCTGCGGACCAGGGGCGCCGGGCCGCTGTCGGTGGCCGGTGCCACACTGGCCGGGTGACCACCACGACCACGTACATCGCCTTCCTGCGGGCCGTCAACGTCGGCGGCCGGACGGTGCGGATGGAGCGGCTGCGGGCGCTGTTCACCGAGCTCGGCCTGGGGAACGTCCGCTCCTACATCCAGAGCGGCAACGTCTTCTTCACCACCGACGAGCCGGACCGCGCGGCGCTGACCGCGCGGATCGAGGAGCACCTGGAGCAGGCGCTCGGGTACCCGGTGCCGGCGCTGCTGCGGACGGTGGACGAGGTGGCCGGCCTGCTCGCCGCCGAGCCCTTCCGGGGCGTCGAGGTGACACCGGACGTCCGGCTGGTCGTCGCCTTCCTCTCCGAGCCGCTGCCGGGCGAATTCGCCTTCCCGTACCGCTCGCCGAAGGGCGACGTCGAGGTGCTCGGCGCCGACCCGGGGGCCGCGTACGTGGTGATCCACCTCCGGGACGGCAAGTGGGTCACCAAGGACATGTTCGGCAAGGCCTACCGGGGCACGGTCACCTCCCGGTTCCTGCACACCACGGAGAAGATCCTGGCCGCCGCCCGCAAGGCCTGACGGCCCGTACGGCGCCCCGGAACGGGCCGGGCGGCACGGCCGGAGCACCCCGCCCGGGCGGCCCGGAACAAGCGGAACCGCCCGGCCGGACAGGGCGTCTGGACTGCCGTGACGTACGAACCCCGCGCCCGTGCACGGCGTGATCTGGACAGCCTGAGTCGGCCGCGCCGACAATTTGGCCATGACGACTCCTGAGCTCCCCACCGGCGCGGCCGGTCCGACCGGCGCGGTCCGACCCTCCGACGCCGAGCGGGACCAGGCGCTCGGGGTGCTGCGGGACGGCGCGGGCAGCGGGCGGCTCTCGCACGACACCTTCCTCGGCCGGATGGACATCGTCCTGCAGGCCACCAGCCGCGGCGAGTTGGACGCGGCGGTGGCCGGACTGCCCACCGGCGGGCCGGTCGAGCGCTTCGTGCTGCGCACGGTCGGGCGGGCGTCCGCCTTCGGCGACCGGCTGGGCCGGGCCTGGCGCACCGAGCGGCTGCCGGGGCTGAGCCTGCCGCAGGCCGGGGCCGGGCAGTTGACGATCGGCCGGATCCCCGGTTCGGGACTGCGGCTGCACGACGCCTCGGTGTCCCGGCGCCACGCCGAACTGCGGCACGAGCAGGGCGGCTGGGTGCTGTACGACCTCGGCTCGACCAACGGCACCCATGTGAACGGGCGCCGGATAGCGGGCGGCGTACGAGTCGGCCCGGGCGACCAGGTGCGGTTCGGGAACCTGGAGTTCCGGCTCGCCGCGTTCTGACCGGCGTTCCGCGCCCGTGCCCGCGTTCTGACCGGCGTTCCGCGCCCGTGCCCGTGCTCCGGGTCAGTGCGGGAACTGCCGGGGCGGCCGCCGGCGGGGCAGCTCGTCCTGGAACTCGGCGATCACGGTGGCGATCTGGCGGGTCACCACGGTGTGCTCCAGCCGGTCCAGGTACCGGTTCTCGGCGGCCAGCGCCTCGACCGTGACGCCGAAGTAGAGCGTCATCAGTGGATTGACGAAGAGCTGCTCGTCCTTGGTCCGCTCGGTGAAGCGGACGTCGCCGAACTCGCCGCGCAGCGCCGCCGCCACCGAGCCGTTGACGATGCTGGGGTGGTCCGGGAAGGCGGCCCTGGCGTGCTCGACGGCGTCCAGGTAGAGCACGCCCTCCCGGCTGTCGCGCGGGATGGAGAAGGCGCCGAGGTAGCCGCCGGCCCGGTCGATCGCGGCGAGGTTCTCCAGCACCAGGGAGTGGTTGACGCCGTGGTAGGCGTCGATGCCGAAGCCGAGGCAGGCGACCAGCCGCTCGGGCACCTCGGACAGGCCGGCCACCGCGCCCAGGCTCGCCATGTCCTCCTCCGGGGTGCCGAGTCCGACCTCGTCGCCGCGCATCAGGATGTCGGTGCCGCCGTCGACCAGCAGGATCGCGTCCACGCCCAGGCGGGCGACCAGCGCGCGGTAGGCCTCGCGCAGCGGCTGCACGCCCACCGTCGGGAAGGCCCACACGGTGTCGGGCATGCCGTGCCGGTTCAGCCAGCGGGCCAGGGTGCGCTCCGGGAAGTAGCCCTCGGGGGCGGCGGTGTCCGGCCCGATCCGGGCCACGTCGGGCTCCGCCCAGACGTCGAGGGGCAGGCCGTAGAGGTGGGTGAAGGAGAGGTTGGCCAGGTGCACCTCCTTGCCCGCGGCCCGCAGGGCGAGGGCGATCGGCAGCCCCGCGTACACGTCGAAGCCGCCGCCGGCTCCGGCGATCAGGATGCGCTCGGCGGCCAGCAGCCGGGTGATCAGCGGTGGTTGCAGCAGAGAAGTCACCGGCGGACGGTAGCAGGGCGGTGTCGGGACGGCGGCGCCGGAGGCCCGGGAGGCGCACCGGAGGCCGGGCGCTGTCGGTGGCGGGTGCGAGGATGCGGGCATGACCGAGGAGACGGTTCCCACCCCCGACGTGCTGCGCGAAGCCCAGGACCGGGCCCGCGAGTTGATCCGGTGCGGCTTCCAGGAGCCGGACGAGATGGCCGAGTCCCTGGTCGAGCACCTCGACGACCAGGGGCTGACGCAGGAGGAGGCGGAGCGGATCCTCGCCCCGCTGTGGACCGAGCGGCTGGCCGAGCAGACGGCCTGGCCGGAGACCACCGACGTGGACCGGCTGGCGGACGCCTTCGACGCGCTGGAGGACCGGGGCATCGTCGCGGCGATGGACTTCACCTGCTGCGCCGGCTGCGGCTACGCGGAGATCGGCGGCGAGGCCGGGACGGACTCGGTCGGCTTCGTCTTCTTCCACCAGCAGGACACCGAGGCGGCGGCCGCCGGGCGGGGGCTGATGCTGCGCTACGGCGGGTTCCGCGCCGGGGAGGAGACGGCCGAGGTGTCGGAGCGCCGGACGGTGGAGGTCGGGCGGGCGGTGGTCGCCGCGCTGGAGGCGGTCGGGCTTCCGGCGGAGTGGGACGGCTCGCCGCACACGGCGATCCGGGTCGCCCCGATGGAGTGGCTCAACCGCCTGCCGGAGTAGGCGCCGGGGAGCGCTTCGTCGTGGCGGGGCGCTTCGTCGTGCCCGGGGAGCGCTTCGTCGTGCCCGGGGCGGTCAGTCCCGCTCGATGTGCACTTCGGCGTAGTGGTCGTCCTTGTTGGTCTTGCGCAGGGTGATCCTGACGCCGCCGACGGAGGTCTCGGCGTCCTTGGTGGCGGTCTTCCTGTCGTCGCCGACGGTCACCTCGGCCGAGTTGTCGCCGATGTGGCCGACGGTCATCCTCATCGGGTTGTCGCCGCCGAAGACCTTGACGGTCTTGGTGCCGTCGGCCTTGTCGGTCTTGATGCCGACGGTGCACTTGTGGTCGTCCAGGCAGAGGGCCACGCCGCCCTCGCAGGCGGTCAGTCCGGCGCCGAGCACCAGGACGGCGCCGGCGACGAGGAACGCGGGGCCGCGTCGGAGGCGGGTCCCGGGGCGGGTGCGGTGCGGGCCGGGTGTGCTGCGCGCTGTGGTCATGCGGTCGACGGTAGTGCGGCGGGCACGGCCCGCCATCAGCCGTCGGCGTGACGCCTTCCCTGGTGCGGCCCGGAGCGGCCGGGGCGGCCCGACCCCGAGAGCGGTGGGTCGAATCCCCTAGGGGGAGTGGGGAGTTGAGCTCTCCCCCGCACTGGGGACCGGTTCGGCATATGCCAAGGTCCCCTGCCTCCGGCTCATGCCACGCGCGTAGATCAAGGGCCCGCGAAGAGCCCCGGAGTCAGTCCGCGATGCGCCCCAGGCCGCCGAGGCCGGCGCCGGCGGCCGGAGCGTCCGGCGGGCCCCACAGCGGCGAGGTGCAGCGCTGGTAGGTCGCGTGCCAGTGCGGCCAGTTGCGGGCCACGTCGTCGTCGCACTCGGCCAGCAGCCGCTCGACCAGTTCGGGCTCCACGCCCTCCAGGAGCCAGGCCAGCGCGTCCGCCGTGCCGGGGCCGTCGGCCAGGCGCAGCAGGTCCAGCAGCTCGCCCAGCCCGCCGAGCCGGGAGCCGTCGGCGATCACCCGCTCCATCCGGGGCAGCAACTGCCGCTCCTCGATCCGCAGGTGGGTCTCCAGCCGGGCCGCGAGGTCCTCCATCGCGTACGCGACCGGCCAGGCGCTGCCGGTGTCCCGGCTGGCGATCCGCACCAGCGTGGTGACCCGGGTGAAGGAGTGGTCCAGGTTGTGGTGGTCGTCCTCCAGCCAGTTGAGCAGCAGCCGCAGCTCGGGCGCGAAGCGGCGCACGATCGGCCACAGCCGGGTGTCCTGCTGCTCGTGGTGGCAGGTGAGCATCGCGGTGATGAAGTTCCAGTGCCGCAGCAGGGCCTCGCCCTTGTCGTCCTCGTCGGGCTGGAGCAGCCGCAGTGCGTTGGGCAGCCGGGCGAGGTCCCGGCGCAGCGCGGCGTGCACCAGGCGGAGCCCGGAGAACCGCAGGACGGCCGGCTCGTCGGCCGCGACCCGTCCGTACGTGTCCGCGCCCAGCGAGGCGGCTCCGGACTCGCCCTGCGCGGGCACGGTGGGGACGGGCTGGGGCACCAGGTGGATCGGCATGGCACTCTCTTCACGGCTTGGGGCACGGCGGGTGGTGGCGGCCGGTGGAGGACCGCCCCAGCCAAGGTGCTCGCAGTCGATCAGAAGCGAATCAATGTCCGATTGACGCGCAGGTCACGGGCCTGCGGACGGGCGGCGCAACCCGCTCGGCGCCGCCGGAAAGCAGGACCGCCGGCGTCGGGAGCGCGAACGCGTCCCGGCACCGGCGGTACGGGTGAGAGCAGTGCGAGCAGTGCGGCAGTCCGAGCAGCACAGGCAGCGCGGGCAGCGCGGGCAGTGCGGGCAGCGCGGGCAGCGCGGGCAGTGCGGGCAGCGCGAGCAGCCGAAGGGCGGGCCCTCAGTCGGCCGCCGGCCCCGCCAGGTGGGCGGAGAGCCACACCAGGGTGTCCGGGATCATCTTCTTGAAGTCCGAGGTCAGGTGCTTGCCGCCGGGCTGCTCGTGGTACTGAAGGCTCACTGGCGGGACCGCCTTGTCCACCCAGGTCTTGACCACCTTGGTCTCGTACGGGTTGGCGCCACCCGCGGTCACCAGCATGCTCACGTCGGCCTTGCCCTGGGCGACCAGCACGTCCGGGTTGTTGGCGGCCCGCTCCGCGTCGTGGCCCTTCCACAGCCCCGAGTCCGGGATGAAGTAGCCGTCGATCGGCACCGCGGCCTTGTAGACCTGCGGGTACTGGAGGGCGAGCTTGGCACTGCAGAAGCCGCCGGTGGAGGCGCCCATCACGCCCCAGCCGTCGCGGCCCTTCACGGTGCGGAAGTTGGCGCGGACGAAGTCCGGGAGGTCCTCGGCCATCCAGGTGGCCATCTTGGGCTGGCCCGGGATGTCGGAGCAGTCCAGCGCGTTCTTCTCGTCGCTGTTGAAGTTCTGCACCGGCATGATCATGATGAACGGGTGGGACTTGCCCTCCTTGACCAGCCGCTCGTTCTCCTCCTGGATCGGCAGCTGGTTGTCGGTCCAGGTGTTGTAGCCGTTGCTCTGGCCGCCCGCGAACAGGGTCAGCACCGGGAAGCCGGTCTTGGCGAACTTGGGGTCGTTGTACTCGGGCGGCAGCCAGACCCAGACCTGGCCGGTGACGCCGGACTTGGCGCCGGTCACCTTGGTCATCATGATCGGGCCGGCGCCGGTGTCCCGGACCTTGTTGAGGGCGGCGGCGGGCCCGGTGGGCATCAGCACCTTGCCGGAGGAGGCCGCGGTGGCGGTGCCGGTCGCGGCCGGGCTGGTGCCGCCGGCGCTCGGGCTGCCCGCCGAGCTGCTGCCGCCGGCCGGGGTGGCGTTCTTGGCACTGTCCCCCTTCCCACCGCCGGAACTCCCGCAGGCCGCGAGCGAGGCGGCCAGGGCGAGCACGGCGGCGCCGGACAGGACGGCGCGGGAACGGGACGACTGCCTAAGCACGGTGAGGACTCTCCGACCGATGTCGCGCCCGGTCCGTCTGACCGGGCGGCGGCCCCCCGGTGGGGCCGGACAGACCGGGGGCACAGCACTGATGCGTCCCCCGGAGCGATGGCGCGCCGCCCCTCGCGGGGGTGCGCCTTCCTGCGATCTTATGACGTGGGCCCGGGTGGCCCGGTTGCGCGGTGGCCACCGGAAATCCAATGTTTGTTCGCGATCGGGTAAAGGCCTTCACCACTCCCCCCGGTCGGCGGGGGTCGGATGGCGGGGGTGGCCGCCGGGCTCCCGCCGAGCCGTCCGGATTTTGGTGGCTTTGACCAGTGACGGCGGGTCGCCGGTCCGCGACGATCTCCAGGGCACGCCCAGGGCCGACCGGGAACAGTCATCGAGGAGGGTGCCATGAACCAGCGGATCGCCGTCGTCACCGGAGCCGGGAGCGGTGTCGGCCGCGCCGTGGCGGTCGAACTGGCCGCGGACGGCTGGCGGACGGTGCTGGCCGGCCGGCGGCCCGGACCGCTGCGGGAGACCGCCCGGCTCTGCGCCGCCCCGGCCGACGTGGTGCCGGCCGACGTCACCGACCCGCAGGCGGTGGACGCGCTGTTCGCCGCGGCCGCCGGGCGTCACGGCCGGGTGGACCTGCTGTTCAACAACGCCGGCGCCTTCGGCCCGGCCGTCCCGCTGGAGGAGCTGTCGGTCGAGGACTGGCGGGCCGTCGTCGACCTCAACCTGACCGGCGCCTTCCTCTGCGCCCGGGCCGCGTTCCGGCAGATGAAGGCGCAGGACCCGCAGGGCGGCCGGATCATCAACAACGGTTCGGTCTCGGCGCACGTCCCGCGCCCGCACTCGATCGCCTACACCGCGACCAAGCACGCCGTCACCGGCCTGACCAGGTCGCTGTCGCTGGACGGCCGCCCGTACCGGATCGCCTGCGGGCAGATCGACATCGGCAACGCGGCGACCGACATGACGGCGGCGATGGGCGCGGGCGTGCGTCAGGCGGACGGCCGGATCGCCCCCGAGCCGACCATGGACGTGGCCGACGTGGCGCGCACCGTGCGGCACATGGCCGGGCTGCCGCTGGAGGCCAATGTGCAGTTCGCCACCGTGCTGGCGACGGCCATGCCGTACATCGGGCGGGGGTGACGGACGGCCGCGCCGCCCGCCTCCCGGCCGCCCTCGCGGGGGATCCCCGCCGGAGCGGGCCGACGGGGATCCGGGGCGGACCGGGGCCCGCGGCTCACGGCCGCCAGGTGTCGTTCAGCGCGACGGTCCCGCCCGAGGGCACCGTCGCCGTCCGGTTGGCGCCGGACTCCCAGGTGACCGCGCCGCTCGCGTCCTTGCGGACGTACTTGTACTGGAAGGACGTGCCGGCCGGCAGCGACAGCGACAGCGACCAGACCGGGTAGCCGGCCGAGGAGAGCGGCAGGGCCTTCGCCGGGTCCCAGGCGCCGAGCGCCGCGGCGTCGCCGACCACGTAGACGTTCTGCCCGACCGAGGTGGTCGCGTTGACGTTGAAGGAGGCGCCGGAGACGCTCGCGCCGGACTGGACGTACAGCGCGACCGCGTCGCCGGCGCCGACCGTCGCGGTGAACTGCCCGTTGGCGCCCACCTGGTACGTCGGGCCGGTGCAGCCGCCGCCGGGCTGCGGGTCGCCGTGCTGGACGTCGCAGTAGGTGCCGGCCGGCAGCCCGGTCTGGAAGGTCCGGGTGATCGCGCCGCCCTCGTGGTTGATCGCGACGTAGCCCTTGTTGCCGCGTCCGAAGGCGATCGCGTTGCCGCCGTTGGACCACCAGTCGGTCACTCCGGTGCCCGCCACCGCGTTGCGGAAGCCGACCATGTTGGCTATCTGCCGCCAGGCGTGGGTGCAGTTCCAGCCGTCCTGGTAACAGGCGTTGACGGTGCCGCCGTTCGGCGGGCCGTCGTCCTTGTTGGCGAAGGTGTAGCCGGAGTGGATGTTGGGGGCGCCGTACGGCGAGGCCAGCAGGAAGACGTTGGCCAGCGTGTAGGTGTTGCCGTAGGTGTAGTTGAGGGTGGATCCGTTGCGCTCGGTGTCCCAGTTGTCGACGAAGGCGCGCGCCTGCCCGCTCGGCAGGTAGCCCCAGGAGGCGCCCCAGCCGCTGAGGTTGGTGAGCTTGTCGGTGGTGAACATCCGCTTGAGGTCCGTGCCGACCCGGAACTCGTCCACGTCGCCGGTGCCGGTGTACTCGGTGGGCTGGACCGGCTCGCCGGCTCCGTAGATGACCTCCTGGACCCAGTAGGCCGCGGGGTTGGCCATCCTGGCCTTGATCGCCGCGAGGTCGGCGGCGGCGATGTGCTTGGCGGCGTCGATCCGGTAGCCGTCGACGCCGAGCGAGGCGAGGTCGTCCAGGTAGTGCGCGATGGTGGTCTGGACGTACGCGCTGCCGGTGTTCAGGTCGGAGAGGTTCTCCAGCTCGCAGTTCTGGACGTTGCCGCGGTCCTGGTAGTTGGTGATCGGCTGGCGGCAGGTGTGGAAGTCCTGGTCCTGGTACGTGCCGGGGTAGGTGTACTTGGTGTACGCGGTACCGCCGGTGCCGGTGCCGGAGCCCGCCGACATGTGGTTGACCACCGCGTCGGCGATCACCTTGACGCCGGCCGCGTGGCAGGCGGCGACCATGTTCTTGAAGGACGTGCGGTCGCCGAGCCGTCCGGCGATCTTGTAGCTGACCGGCTGGTAGGAGGTCCACCACTGCGCGCCCTGGATGTGCTCCTGCGGCGGGGAGACCTCGACGAAGCCGTAGCCCTTGGGGCCGAGGGTGGAGGTGCAGGCCTGGGCGACGGAGTCGAAGCGCCACTCGAAGAGGGTGGCGGTGACGTCCTTGCCGTTGTTGGCCGGCGGGGCGGCCTGGGCGGCGGGGGCGCCCAGGGAGGTGCCGAGCGAGAGCGCGAGCGCCGCCGAGGCGGCGAGCGCACCGGCCGCGCGGGCGGGCCTGGGGGTCCTCCCGGCCGAGGGCCGGGGCAGGGTGGGGGCGGTGGTGACCACGTCGTCTCCTGAGGGGGTGGCTGGGGTGGGGCAGCCGGAGGTGAAGCCTGCAGGAAGTTTCTGCAACTTGCCGGAAACTTGCAGCGCCGAACCTAGAGGCGCCCGCGAGGGCCGTCAAGACCTCGGTCGAAACCCCGGACGGCACGACAAGGGCCCGGCGGCCGTAGCCGCCGGGCCCCTCACCTGTCCTGGTTCACCGGCCCTTCAGGAGCCGGCCCGGGGTCAGCCGGTCTGGACGGAGGTGTCGTCGATCACGAAGCTGGTCTGGAGCGAGGCGTCCTCGGTCCCGGCGAACTTCACGGTGACCGTCTGGCCCGCGTAGGCCGACAGGTCGAAGGTGCGCTGCTGGTAGCCGGCCGCGGCGTCCACGTTGGAGTAGGTCTTCAGCGCGGTGCCGTTGACCGACACGGTCAGCTTGTCGTACGCGGTGCTGCCCGACTCGGCGGTGTCGATGTGCAGCCAGAAGCTCAGCGTCGCCTTGCAGCCCGACGGGATGCTCACCGTCTGCGACAGCGAGTCCGAGTGGGTCGAGCCGTAGCCGTTCATCCACGCCTTCCAGGAGCCGCCGTGGGCCGCCTGGGAGGAGCTGTTGTCCACCACGCCGCTGGACGCCGTCCACGGGGTGGCGGTGCCGGTCTCGAAGCCCGCGTTGCCCAGCAGCTGCGCCGGGGTGCAGCTGCCGCCACCGGTGGAGACGGTCCAGGTGAAGCTGGTGCTGCCGGTCTTGCCGGCCGAGTCCTTCGCCGTGACGGTCACGTTGTAGGTGCCCGCGGTGGAGGCGGTACCGGTGATCGCGCCGGAGGAGGAGATCGACAGGCCGGTGGGCAGGCCGGTCGCGGTGTAGGTCAGCGGGGCGGTGCCGCCGGTGGCGCTGACCTGGAGGTTCACCGCACCGCCGACGGCGGTGGACTGGTTGCCCGGGTTGGTGACGGTGACGCCGCCGCTGGGCGCGGTGCCGACGTTGACGCCCGCCCAGGCGGTGCTGACCGCGGTCAGCTCGGCGCTGCCGGCGCCGTACAGGTCCGTGGCCGCCTTCTCCGTCGCGACGCGCGCCGCGGCGTAGTTGGTGCTGGAGGTCATGTAGGTGGTCAGCGCGCGGTACCAGACGGCCGCGGCCTTGTCCCGGCCGATGCCGGTGACCGTGATGTTGCCCTGGGTCGGCGAGTCGTAGCTGACGCCGTTGATGACCTTCGCGCCGCTGCCCTCGGACAGCAGGTAGAAGAAGTGGTTGGCGACGCCGGAGGAGTAGTGGACGTCCTTGTTGCCGACGGTGGAGGACCAGTAGTCGGCCGAGGCGCCGTCCTTGGACGGCTTGTCCATGTAGCGCAGCGGGGTGCCGTCGCCGTTGATGTTGATCAACTCACCGATCAGGTAATCGGGGTTGTCGGTGGGGATGTTGGCGGAGAACTCGACCATGGTGCCGAAGATGTCCGAGGTGGCCTCGTTGAGGCCGCCGGACTCGCCGGAGTAGGTCAGGTTGGCGGTGGCCGCGGTGACGCCGTGGCTCATCTCGTGGCCCGCGACGTCCAGCTCGGTGAGCGGCGCGGTGTTGTTGCTGCCGTCGCCGTACGTCATGCAGAAGCAGGAGTCGTCCCAGAACGCGTTCACGTAGTTGTTGCCGTAGTGGACGCGGCTGTAGGCGCCGACACCGTCGTTGCGGATGCCGTTGCGGCCGAAGGTGTTCTTGTAGTAGTCCCAGGTGGCCGCGACGCCGAAGTGGGCGTCGACCGCGGCGGACTCGCCGTTGTTGACGGTGCCGTCGCCCCAGGTGTCGGTCGCCTTGCTGTACAGCGTGCCGGTGCCCGAGGACCCGTGGTTCAGGTTGGTGGTGTACATCCCACCGCGGGTGGTGTCCTTCATCTGGTACGTCGAGCCCGACTGGGTCGTGCCGATGGTGACGTTGCCGACGAAGACGCCCTTGCCGGAGCCGGTCTCGATGCCGTCCCACTGCTGGATGACCTGGCCGCTGGTGGCGTCGGTGACGACGTGCATCTTGCTCGGGGTGCCGTCCGACTTGGTGGAGGAGACGACGGTCTCCCAGGCCAGCCGGGGGCTGTTGTCCCCGGCCCAGACCACCAGGCGCGGCGCGGTGTCGACCGCGGTGCCCGACTCGGCGGCGAGCGCGGCGCTCTGCGCGGCCGGCGCGGCCAGCTTCGGCGTGGTGCTCACACCGCTCAGCGAGGCGGTGCTGGCCCGGTCAACGCTCTTGGTCGCACCGGTGGGCGCCTGGTGCACCACCAGGTCCCCACCCAGGACGGGCAGTCCGTCGAGGGTGCGCTCGTACCGCAGGTGGCGGGTGCCGTCCGCGTCCTGGATGACGTCCCTGGTGACCAGCTTCTCGGTGCCGCTCAGGCCCAGGGTCTGGGCGAGGGAGGCGGTCTGCTGGTTCGCGACGGAGATCAGCTGGGCGCGGCTCGCCTGCTGGGCCGCGACGGCGGCCGGCGCGTCCGGCGTGGCCGCCTGGGCGATCACCGGTATGCCGGTGACCAGCAGCGCGGTGGAGGCGGCCATGACAACCGCCGCCTTCCGGGCGTGAGCGTAACGGGACATGCGGACTCCTTTTCCGACCGGCGCTGGGTCGCGCACGGTGGAGAGAAACCTGGGCCGCGGTTGCGGCGCAGTGGGGGCCCCCGCCGGGTACGACGGGAGTGCGGATGCGTTGCTCACAACTCGTTTGCAGGGTCGGGACGCGCTGCACCTGAACTGGAACAGCTGCACCGGGGGGTGGGGCCCCCTCGTCTACAGCCGGGGGAATCGTGGCAGCTACCGAGCGGTTAATGACAGATGCATGCCACGGATTGGCCGATTCATTACCGAAACCGTATGCAGGACGGTTCGTCAGTTGTGTTACCCCGTGACGAACTCGTGAACACGGTTTTCATGCCCCGAACAAAGTTCGATCACTGCCGACGGTCGGTGACCAGCACTCAGGGCCGCTTCCCCCCGCGGAGAGCGGCCGCCAGCGTCGGGCAGACCCGGCACATCACAGTTCCGGCCGTGCCATCGACGGTTTCCGGCCATTGTGCGTCCGGAACGGAACCTTGCCGTCCCCGAACCGGAGCCGGGCCCCGCACCACCTGAACAGTGGTACGGAGCCCGGGAGTTGTCGCAGTGTACGAATCAGTGTTGGACGAACACCGCCACGGTGCGGCCCGGCACGGTGAAGGTGCCGGTCGCGGCGTCGAAGCCGGACCGCTGCACCACCCGGTCCGCCCCGCCCGCCTGGACGGGGTGCAGCGCCTGGCCGGTGCCCCGCAGGGCCGGCACGGTCTGCGCCTGTGCCGCGGGGGTGGCGTTGAAGACCACCGTGATGCCCTTCTCCGCCCCCGGCAGCCCGGTGCCGTCCAGGTGCAGGGTGATCACCCCGGGCGTCTCACCGGCGGTGCCGGAGAGCGGGTAGGAGAGCCGCTGCTGGACGGCGGCCAGGCTCGGCAGCGAGAACAGCGGCGAGGACCGCTTGATCCGCAGGAACTCCTGGTACTGCGCCGAGGCCGCCCGGATGTCGGCCGCGCCCACCGTCAGCCTCGGGTTCGCCAGCAGGGACCGCGCGGCCGTCCACTGCTCCTGGTTGTCCTTCGCCATCGGCAGGCCGCGGCCCCAGCCGTTGCCGTCCGCGGCGTCCCAGTGGATCGCGTTGAACCAGTCCCCCGAGTCGTAGGAGTTGGAGTCGAGCGACTTGGAGCGCAGCAGGTCGCTGCCGGCCTGGGCGAAGCCCGCACCCTGGGTGAGCGCGGTCAGCGAGAGCGCGAGCGCCTGCATCCGGGCCCGGTCGGCGGGCGCGGTGCCGGTCGGCAGCTTGTACGCGAGGGCGTCGAAGAGGTCGGTGTTGTCGTGGGCGTCCACGTACTCCACCGCCTCGCCGGGCTTCGCCGCGTACCCGGTCGGGGCGCCGTTGTAGTCGACCTGGGCGCCGGTGACGGGCTTTCCGGAGCTGTCGGTGAAGGAGTAGCCGGCCAGGTTGCCGGTCAGCCCGACCTTCAGCTGGTCCATCCCGTGCAGCAGCCGGGCCTTCTGCTCCTCCGGGGTGCCGTTCGCGGCCGAGCCGTTCGGGTCCGTGTACAGGCCCGAGGCGAAGCCCTGCTGCGGGGCGGAGTTCAGCATGAAGTTGCCGCCGCGGGCGGCGTCCCGGATCCGGTCGTCGAAGGTGGCGATGCCGGTGCCGGCCATGTTGGCCTGGGTGGCCTGCTCGAACCGGGCGTTGTCGGCGACCGCGCCGAAGTTCCAGCCCTCGCCGTACAGGAAGACGTTCTTCCCGTCCACGCCGTCCGAGTCCGGCGTCATCCTCCGCAGCGCGGACTGTACGTCCAGCATGGTGGACTTCGGGTCCAGGCCCATCAGGTCGAAGCGGAAGCCGTCCACCTTGTACTCGCGCGCCCACAGCGTCACCGAGTCGACCACCAGCCGGTTCATCATGGCGTGCTCGGGCGCGGTGTCGGCGCAGCAGCTGTCCGTCGTCACCTTCCCGTCGGCGTCGAGCCGCTGGTAGTAGCCGGGGACCACCTTGTCCAGCACCGAGTGCTCGGCCTGGCCCGCGGCCGCGGTGTGGTTGTAGACCACGTCGAGCACCACCCGCAGCCCGGCCGCGTGCATCGCCTGCACCATCTGCCGGAACTGCACAGTGCGCGCCGTCCCCCCGGGGTCGGTGGCGTAGGAGCCCTCCGGCACGTTGTAGTGCAGCGGGTCGTAGCCCCAGTTGTACGCGTCGTCGGCGGCGACGGCCGCCACGCACTCCTGCTGCTTCGGGCCGTCCGGGGGAAGGGACTTGAGGTCGCAGGCCGGCAGCTTCCGGTCGGCCCGGTTCTCCCGGACGGTGGCGATGTCGAAGGTCGGCAGCAGGTGGATCGTGGTCACCCCGGCATCGGCGAGCTCCCGCAGGTGCCGCATGCCGGCCGAGTTCGACTCGGTGAACGCCAGGTAGGTGCCGCGCTCGGCGGCCGGGACGGTGGGGTCCTCCACCGAGAAGTCCCGGACGTGCAGCTCCTGGATCTGCTGCTGCGCGGGCGGGACGGCCTGCGGTCGGGCGTGGTCGTCCCAGCCCGCGGGCTTGAGCTCCTTGGCGTCGAGGTCGGCGACCAGGCTGCGCCGGGAGTCGGTGGACAGCGCCACCGAGTACGGGTCGGTGACGGTGTTGACCACCAGCTGCTGGGTCGAGGGCGCCCAGACCTTCACCTGGTACAGGTAGTACTTGCCGTCCAACTCGCGCTTGGCACGGACGACTTCCCACACCCCGGTCTCGTCGTCGAGCTTCAGCGGCAGCGTCTTCGGGGTGCCCCCGGTGGCGCTGTCGAAGACCTGGACGGAGACCTCCTGCGCGGTCGGCGCCCACAGCGACAGCGCCACCTTGCCGTTGTAGTGGGCCGGTCCGAAGTCCACCTTGCCGGTCCGCCCGGCGTACAGGTCGTCCAGCACGCCCGGGATCTGCACCCCGGTGGCGGCCAGGACGGCGCCGTTGGGCAGGTGTTCGGTGAACAGCAGCTGGCCGCGCAGCGCGGCCGGGACGCGGGCGGCGTCCCGGGCGTCCACGGTGAAGGCCCGGTAGCCCGCCAGGTGCGGGTACTTCGTCTTCTGGGCGTCGGTCGGCCCGCCCTTGACCGGGGTGAGCCGCAGCCACTGGCCGGGCTTGGTCAGCACGCCCTTGTCGGCCTTGATGCCGCCGGCCGGGTCGTACACCAGCTGGGCGCTGGTGCCGCCGGCCAGGGCCTCGTCGCCCGCGCCGTAGTTCGCCGGGACGACGACGGTCCTCGCGTCGATCCACTGGGCCTTGGCCCCGGTGAGGTCGATCTGCGCGGAGGCGGCCGGGTTCTGCGGCAGCAGGTAGCCCTCGCGGCCGCCGAGGATCCAGACCTCCTTGCCGTTGACGGCGAGGTCCAGCGACTGGTCGGCGGCCAGGTCCTTGTCGTTGCCCTTGTGCAGGATGTAGCTGAGGCTGGTCGCCCCGGGGGCCAGCGGCACCTCGAAGACGGCGCCGAAGGCGTCGCGGCGCACCGGCGCCAGCGGCTTGCCCCAGTCGGTCGGGGTGGCCGCGCCGGTCCAGTCGTGCAGACCCCAGCCGTCGTAGTCGCCGTCGGCCCGGTTGTAGTGGATGACGGCGGTGTTCGCGGGCTGGGTGTTGCCCGGGCCGGGGTCGGCGGTGCGCACGGCCGGGTCGCCCTGCTTGAGCCACACCTCCCCGGTGCTGCCGACGTCGAGGTGCCGGTCGGCGTCGACGTCCTTGACGCCGTCCTTCTCCACGACGAAGCCGACGTCCGAGGCGCCGGGCTTCAGCCGCACGTAGGCGAAGGCGCCGTACGCGTCCCGCCCGGTGAAGGCGTGCCCGGCCGGCCACGGGGTGGCCTCGCCGTCGGCGAGGTCGCCCCAGGCGTAGAGGTTCCAGCCGTCGTAGTCGCCGTCCGGCCGGTTGTAGTGGACGACGGCGTACGGGCGGGAGCCCGCGGTGGGCGCCGGCTTCGGTGCGGGGGCGCCGGTGGTGAAGCTCGCGGTGGCGGAGCGCAGGTGGCCGCCGGAGTCCTGCACGACGGCCTTGTAGCGGACCACCGTGCCGGGGGCGACGGCGCCGAGGTCCTGGGTGACCTTGTACACGCCGTTGTCGGCCGTGCCGAGGGTCTGCCAGGGCCCGTTGCCGATCTGGGCGGCGAAGCTCACCCGGTCGAAGCCACCGCCGTCGACCTTCGCACCGACCGTGACGAGTCCGCTCGAACCGTCCGCCGGCGGCTGCACCGCGAGCTGCGGAGCCGGGCCGACGGCCGCGAGCCGGGCGCCCGCCTTGAACACGACGGAGGACAGCGCCGGCACGGTGACGGTCACCTTGCGGTCGGCGCCGCTGGTGATCCGGTCCCCCGCGGACGGGTAGATCCGGTCGAAGCCCGTTCCCGCCGAGAAGGTGTCCAGGGTGACGGTCTTCGCCTCGGCGGCGTTGTTGACCGCGACCAGGTACTCGACCTGCTGCCCGGCGTCGATCCGGGAGAAGGCGTACACGCCCGCGCCGTCGGCGGCGTACCGCTCGACCTGGGCGCCGTCGGCCAGTGCCGGGTTGTCCCGGCGCAGCCGGGCCAGTCCGGCGATGCCCTGGTAGAGCTCGCCGCCCTGCCCGTAGCGGTCGGCCGGGCCGGAGGGCCCGCCGAGCACCCGGTCGCCGTTGTAGGAGGCGGTCTTCGAGGCGAACAGGTCCTGCCGGGCGTCCTTGTCGCCGCCCGCGCCGGTGAAGCCCTGCTCGTCGCCGTAGTAGACGACGGGCTGGCCGCGGGTGAGGAACTGCAGCTCGTTGCCGAGCCGGTCCTTCTTCAGCAGCGTGGCGTCGTCGGCGCCCGGGTTGTCGGCGAGCAGGAAGGAGCCGAAGCGGCCCATGTCGTGGTTGCCGAGGAAGGTCGGCAGCTCGTACGCGTCGGTGTCGGCGCCGGTGTAGCGGTAGTCCTGGCCGTAGACGTCGGCGAGGCCGCGTGCCGAGCCGCCCTGGGAGACGTAGGAGCGGGCCGCGCCCTGGAACGGGAAGTCCAGGGTGGCCTGGAGCCTGCCCTTGGTGACGTACGGCGAGGTGACCGCCGGGTCCCCGGAGTAGACCTCGCCGAACATGAAGAACTTCTTGTTGCCCTGCTTGGCGGCGAAGTCCTTGAGCGCGGGCGCCCACTGCTGCCAGAAGGCCATGTTGACGTGCTTGACGGTGTCGATCCGGAAGCCGTCCACGCCGGCGTCCTTGACCCACTGCTGGTAGACCTTCTCGAAGCCCTTCACCACCTTGGGGTTCTGGGTGTCGAGGTCGTCCAGGCCGCTGAAGTCGCCCTCGGTGGCGGACTCGCCGACGAAGGTCGAGTCGCCCCGGTTGTGGTAGAGCGCCGGGTCGTTGAGCCAGGACGGGGTCTTGGCCCCGGCGTCGGCCGGGGTGCGGAAGACCGGGGTGTAGGGGAAGGAGTCCTTGGTGGTCCGCGGCCAGGGGGCTCCCGCGTCGGCGACGGCGGTCTCGTCCACCGGGTTCCCGTCCGCGTCGAGCGTCGGGTAGGCGCCGGCGGAGCGGTAGCCGTACTGCTTCTCGGCGTAGTCGACGACGTCGGCGGTGTGGTTGGTGATGACGTCGAAGAAGACCTTGATGCCGCGGGCGTGCGCCTCGGCTATCAGCTCCTTGAGCTGCTCGTTGGTGCCGAAGTGCGGGTCGACCTGGGTGAAGTCGGTGATCCAGTAGCCGTGGTACCCGGCCGAGGCGTCGGCCCCGCTGCCCTGCACGGGCTTGTTCTTGAAGATCGGGGCCATCCAGATCGCGGTGGTGCCGAGGTCCTGGATGTAGTCGAGCCGCTGGATCAGCCCGGCGAGGTCGCCGCCGTGGTAGAAGCCCTTGTCGGCGGGGTCGAAGCCGTTCTCCAGCCGCCCGCCGGTGATGCCTCCGCCGTCGTTGGCGGCGTCGCCGTTGGCGAAGCGGTCGGGCAGGACGAAGTAGAACTGTTCGCGGGTGAGGTCGTGCCGCCCGGCGGTGGCCGCCAGCGCGGCGTCCGAGGGCGGGGCCGGCGGGGCGGCGGCGAGGGCCGCGGGGGCGCCGCCGAGGGTGGCGGCGGTCAGTGCGGCGGCCAGCAGGACGGCGGTGCGGCCCGGCGGTCTGCGGCGGCCGGTGGTTCGTCGGGCGGTGCTCCGTCGGGGACGGAGCGGGGCATCGGCCACTGAGGGCTCCCTTAGGGGAAGGGGCGATCGATTTTCCCAGGAAGCTAGCGGCCTGCAATATGTTTCAGCAAGATGCTGAAACCGTTTCGTTCCGGGAAATTTCCAGGTGGGCGACCGTCTCCGGCCACCCCGATTACTCCCTCGGAGCGACGGGCGTGACAATGGGACGTATGTCCGTCCCACCGGTACGCACCGAACCCCAGAGCACCCCCTACCCCGGTGGGAGCCGGCCCCTAGCCCTCAAGGGGGACAGCCGGTGAAGAATCCACTTCCAGAGGATGAGCAGACGGCTACGAGCGGTCTGGCAGACTTGCCGTCCATGGGGGAACCGACCGAGATCCAGCGAGGCGACGCCGGGCGCGCCGACGCGGCCAGTGGTGGCGGTTCCGAAGCAGCGAAGGCCCTCCCCGGCCGCCTGCCCGATGGAGCCACCCGTGCCGCACAGTCCCGTACCGCCGTCCTGCGCGGCCGCATCGGCGCCCAGCGCCGGTCACCGGCCAGACCGCGGATCTGGTTCGAACTGGCGCTGATCGGGATCAGCTACTGGATCTACTCGATCGTGCGCAACGCGGTTCCCGAACAGGAAGCGATAGCCCAGAAGCACACGCGCTGGATCTGGGACCTGGAACAGCACCTCGGCATCGCCGTCGAGCGCTCGATCAACCACGCCGTGGACAGCGTCGGGTGGCTCATCACCGGGATGAACTACTACTACGCGACACTGCACTTCGTGATCACGATCGGCGTGCTGGTCTGGCTCTACCGCAGCCACCCCGGGCGCTACGTCGCGGCCCGCACCGTGCTGTTCGTGACCACCGGGATCGCCCTGGTCGGCTTCTACTTCTTCCCGCTGGCCCCGCCCCGGCTGATGACCGACGGCGGCTTCATCGACACCGTGAAGGTCCACGGCACCTGGGGCTCGATGGCCTCCGGGCCCGCCGCGCACGTCTCCAACCAGTACGCGGCCATGCCCTCGATGCACATCGGCTGGTCGATGTGGTGCGGCCTGGCGATCTTCTTCCTCGCCCGCCGGACGTGGGTCCGGGTGCTCGGCCTGCTGTACCCCGCCGCCACCCTGGTGGTCATCGTCTCCACCGCCAACCACTTCTGGATGGACGCCGTCGGCGGCGAGCTCTGCCTGGCGGTGGGCTTCCTCGCCGCCCGCTGGCTGTACCACGAGTGGGTCTACAAGCTGCCCAGGGTGCCCGCCCGGGAGACGGCGGCCGAGCAGCCGGTCACCGTGCCCGAGCAGTGGAGCGAGCCCGCGGTCAGCAGCGCACGCCGCTAGCCGCACCGCGCCGGCCCGCCACGCCGGCCGCCCGGAACGTCGAAGGGGCCCCGCACGGGGCCCCTTTCGCATGCCCGTCAGCCGGAGCCGTAGAACAGCCGGTCCACCACCACCCGGGCCCGCCGGGTGATCCTCCGGTAGTCGTCCAGCAGCTCGCCGCTGTGCCCGGAGCCGTACCCGAGGTAGCGGGCCACCCCGGCCAGCTCCCGGGCCTCCCCCGGGAAGCTGTCCCCGGGCCGGCCGCGCACCAGCATCACCGCCGCCCGCACCCGGGAGGCCAGCACCCAGGCCGCGTCCAGCACCTCGGCGTCCTCCGACCCGACCAGCCCGGCCTGCGCGGCGGCCGCCAGTGCCGCCCTGGTCCGGGTGGTGCGCAGGGCCGGCAGCTCGTGCCCGTGC
This sequence comes from Kitasatospora sp. NPDC127067, assembly GCF_042724755.1. Lineage (NCBI taxonomy): Bacteria > Bacillati > Actinomycetota > Actinomycetes > Kitasatosporales > Streptomycetaceae > Kitasatospora > Kitasatospora sp. NPDC127067. Next base: position 46,765 of record NZ_JBHXEM010000012.1, read on the forward strand.
CGGAGCTGCAGCAGCTGCACCGTCCACTCGACGTCCGCCAGCCCGCCCCGGCCGATCTTGGTGTGGGTGGTCGGGTCGGCCCCGCGCGGCAGCCGCTCGGCCTCGATCCGCGCCTTGATCCGGCGGATCTCCACCAGGTCCCGCTCCGGCACCCCGCCACCGGGGTAGCGCAGCGGGTCGATCAGCTGCCGGAACCGCGCGCCCAGCTCCTCGTCCCCGGCCACCGGCTCGGCCCGCAGCAGCGCCTGGCTCTCCCAGGCGTGCGACCAGCGCCGGTAGTAGGCCGCGTACGAGGCCAGGGTGCGCACCAGCGGGCCGCTGCGGCCCTCCGGCCGCAGGTCGGCGTCGACCAGCAGCGGCGGCTCGGTGGAGGGCGCGCCCAGCTGGGTGCGCAGCTCGTGGCAGACCGCCTGGGCGGCCCGGGCCGCCTCCTCCTCCAGCGAGCCGAGCAGCGGCTCGTGGACGAAGAGCACGTCCGCGTCCGAGCCGTAGCCCAGTTCGTGGCCGCCGAAGCGGCCCATCGCGATCACCGAGATCCGGGTCGGCAGGTCCCCGTGCTCGGCCTCCCACCCGGCGACGCAGGCGCGCAGCGCGCCGCCCAGGGTGGCGGCGTTGAGCGCGGTGAGCGCCTCTCCCGCGGTGTCCAGCGCCTCGGCGGGGTCCTCCCCGAGCCGCCCGAGCACGTCCGCCGCGGCGGTGCGGAACAGCTCCCGGCGGCGCACCGAACGGGCGGCGGCCACCGCGGCGTGGGTGGACCCGGCCCGGCCGACGGCGGCCAGCACCTCCGACTGCAGCGCCGCCCGGCCGCGCGGCTCCAGACCGCGCGGATCGCCCAGCATGGCCACCGCCTCGGGGGCGCGCAGCAGCAGGTCGGGGGCGAGCCGGCCGGCCGACAGCACCCGGGCCAGCTGCTCGGCGGCGGCGCTCTCGTCCCGCAGCAGCCGCAGGTACCAGGGCGTGCGGCCGAGCGCGTCGGAGACCTGGCGGAAGTTGAGCAGCCCGGCGTCCGGGTCGGCGGACTCGGCGAACCAGCCGAGCAGCACCGGCAGCAGGGTCCGCTGGATCGCGGCCTTGCGGCTCACCCCGGAGGCGAGCGCGCTGAGGTGCCGCAGCGCGGCCGCCGGGTCCGCGTAGCCCAGCGCCTCCAGCCGGGCCCGGGCCGCGTCCGGGCTCAGCCCGGTGGCGCCCTGCGGCAGTTCGGCGACGGCGTCCAGCAGCGGCCGGTAGAACAGCTTCTCGTGCAGCCGCCGGACCTCCATCGCGTGCCGCTTCCACTCGCGCTGCAGCGCGGCCACCGGGTCGGCGCGGGTGTCGTCGTTGATCAGCGCCGCCAGCGAGCGGGCCAGCCGGCGCAGGTCCTCGTCGGCGGTGGGCATCAGGTGGGTGCGGCGCAGCCGGTACAGCTGGATGCGGTGCTCCAGCGAGCGCAGGAAGCGGTACGCGGCGTCCAGCGAGGCGGCGTCCGCCCGGCCCACGTACCCGCCCCGGGAGAGGGCGGCCAGCGCCTCCAGGGTGTTGCCGCTGCGCAGCGCCGGGTCGGTGCGGCCGTGCACCAGCTGGAGCAGCTGGACGGAGAACTCGACGTCGCGCAGCCCGCCCGGGCCGAGCTTGAGCTGGCGGTCCAGCTCGGTGGCCGGGATGGAGTCGATCACCCGGCGGCGCATCTGCTGCACGTCGGCGACGAAGTTCTCCCGGGCGGCGGCCTGCCAGACCATCGGGGCAAGCGCCTCGACGTACGCGGCGCCGAGTTCCGCGTCCCCGGCGACCGGGCGGGCCTTGAGCAGCGCCTGGAACTCCCAGGTCTTGGCCCAGCGCTGGTAGTAGGCGAGGTGGCTGGCGAGGGTGCGCACCAGCGGGCCGTTGCGCCCCTCGGGGCGCAGGTTGGCGTCCACCGGCCAGATCGTGCCCTCGCCGGTGGTGTCCGCGCACAGCCGGGTGAGGGCGGCGGCCAGCCGGGTCGCGGCCCTGATCGCCTCCGGCTCGTCCACGCCCTCGCGCGGCTCGGCGACGAAGACCACGTCCACGTCCGAGACGTAGTTGAGCTCGCGGCCGCCGCACTTGCCCATGCCGATCACGGCGAGCCGGCAGGCCGCGGCGGCCTCCGGGTCCTGCTCGGCGGCGAGGTCCAGGGCGGTCTGGAGGGTGGCACCGGCCAGGTCGGCGAGTTCGGCGGCGGTCTGCGCGAGGTCGGTGGTGCCGGTGAGGTCGCGGGCGGCGATGGCGAGCAGACAGCGGCGGTAGGCGACGCGCAGCGCGTTGGCGGGGCCGAGGGCGTCGTCCCGGACGCCTTCGGCGAGGGCGCGGCGGAAGTCCTCCGGGCCGGGGTGCATGTCGCGCAGTTCGAAGGTGACCAGCACGTGCCAGTCGTGCGGGTGCCGGGCCAGGTGGTCGCCGAGCGCGGTGGAGACGCCGAGCACGCCGAGCAGCCGGTCGCGCAGCGGCTTGGAGGTGGTGAGGGTGTCGCGCAGGGTGTGCCGGTCGGCCTCGTCGGCGGCCTCCAGCAGCCGGGCCAGGCCGAGCAGCGCGAGGTCGGGGTCGGCGGTGGCGCCGAGCGCGTCCAGCAGCAGCGGGTCGTCGGCCAGGCCCTCCAGCCCGGGGCCCTCCAGCAGCCGCACCGCCCTCGCCGGGTCGGTGAACCCGCGCCGGACCAGCCGGTTCTCCGGCCGGCTGACCCGGCTCCCGGCCCGCTGCTCCTCGACCGCCATCGACCCCTCCGTCCGTCCGAGGACCGTCCTCGCACCCGCGTCCTCAGGACCCGCCCCCGGATTCCCTGCCGGGTCCGAGCCGCGGGCCCTAGCAGGCTACGCGCCCCCGGTGCCCGCCGCCGGACGCGCCCGCCGGGTGGACACGGCCGGCCCCTCGACCGCCGTAGGCGTGACCTCGTCCCGGCCGCGCTCGTTCAGCCGGGCGCCGCAGCACTGCCCGCGGCCCCGCCCCCTCCTCCGGAGCGCCGATGCCCACGACCGGCCCCGCCCGCCTGCCCTCGCTCACCGGGCTGCGCTTCTGGGCGGCCCTGCTGGTGGTGCTCTACCACCTCTCCCACAAGGTGGGCACGCTTCCGGTGCTCGGCCCGCTCGCCTGGTACGGCCGTTCGGGTGTGACGTTCTTCTTCGTGCTCTCCGGCTTCGTGCTGGCCTGGACGTACGGGGCCTCGCCCGCCCCGGCCGGGGCCCTGACCTTCGCCCGCCGCCGCTTCGCCCGGATCTGGCCGCTGCACCTGCTGGCCACCGTGCTGTCCCTGGGCGCGGACGCGGCGATCGGCGCGGTGCTTCCGGTGGTGGCCGCGCTCTGGTCGCTGGCGCTGGTGCACCCGTGGGCGCTGCCCACCGTGTACGGCGGCAACCCGGCCTCCTGGTCGCTGGGCGCCGAGGCCTGGTTCTATCTGCTGTTCCCGCCGCTGCTGCGCCTGCTGGCCCCGCGCCGGCGCGCCTGGCTGCCGCTCGCGGCCCTGTGCACCGCGCTCGGCCCGGTGCTCTGGGCGGCCGGCGCCCTGCTGCCCGCCGACCCGACGGTGCGCGGCTGGCTGCTGGACTACCTGCCGCTGTCCCGGACCCCGCAGTTCGTCCTCGGCGTGGTCACCGGCCTGGCCGTGCGGCACGGCGCGCTCCCCCGGGTGCGGTCGGCGCGGTCGGGGCTCCTGCCGGCGGCCGCCGCCGTGGCGCTCTGGCACCTGCTGCTGGTCCCCTGGCACGCCGCCGTCCCGGACGCCTTCTGGTACGGCCCGTACAGCGCCTCCCAGTTGCTCCCCGCGCCGCTGTTCGCGGCCCTGCTGGCGGCCGCCGCCCGGCGCGACGCCGCCGGGTGCCCGCCCCGGCCGCTGGCGGGCCGCGCGGCCGTCCGGCTCGGCGAGTGGTCGTTCGCCTGGTACCTGGTGCACGAGATCGGCATCCGCTGCTGGCTGTCCGTCCAGGGCCGCCCGGCGCCGGGGGCCGCGACGCTCGGTGTCTGGCTGCTGCTGGCCGGCGGTTCGCTGGCCGCCGCGGGCGTGCTGTACCGCTGGGTGGAGCGCCCCTGCGAGCGGCTGCTGCGCGGCGCCGACCGGGGCCGGGACGCGGCGGCGCCGCTGCCGACCCGCGCGGTGCGGGTGGGGCGGCAGCGGCGCCGTGGTGCGACGGGGGATCAGCCCTCGGTGGAGCCGTCCAGGTTGACGTAGGCGTAGAAGACGCCGAGGTCGTAGCCGTCCTTGTCGGTGTCGAACAGCACCTTGATGTCGGTGTCCCCGTTGCGCAGGAACGGCGAGATGTCCCAGCGGTTGGAGTCGTAGCCGAAGTTGTTGCGGTTGTACGGGGTGCGGACGAACTGGTCGGCCGGGGACAGCTCCTCGATGGTGGAGTTGAACGCGTCGTTGGAGGCGTGGTTGAGGTCCGAGAAGAGTGCCAGGGGGCCGTTGGTGGACTTGATGGCGAGGGTGTCGCCGGTCCACTTGAGGTCGCCGTCGTAGACCACGAAGCCGAGCTTGCCCGCCACCGGGCCGGCGGCCGGGGTCTGCAGCCCGGTGAGGTCGAACTCGCGCGGCGGGCTGTCGGGCAGCTCGACCCGGAAGCCGTCCCACAGGTGGACGTGCCGGTACGGCTTGCACTCGTTCTCGTAGGCGACCACGATCGTCCAGCCGCCCCAGCTGTGCGGCTTCACCACCGAGTCCATGTTGGCGACGGTGTAGGTGCCGTTGCCGGCCTGCCTGACCAGGTCGGTGATGTCGGCGGAGGCCTGGTAGCTGCTCTCCACGTCGGTGGTGATGTAGCCGATGGAGGGCTGGTCGTTGGCGATGTTGCGGTACTCGGGCTCGCCCGGGACCTTCAGGTACACCTCGTCGATCTGGTTCTCCGGCAGCACGACGTCGTCGATGCCGCGGGTGCCGCCCCAGTACAGCCGGGCGTACTTGACCTGGGAGCCGTCGATCAGGCCGAGGTCGGCGGAGCTGGCGGAGTAGATCGCGTCACCGAGCGGGCCGACCGAGCCCGGGTCGATGTTGATGTACTTCATCTCGTACTTGTTGTTGATCGGCCTGGGGCCGAGGCCCTTGCGGGCGTCCAGGCAGGGCGGCTGCTCCGGGTCGAGCGGCGCCTTGGTCTCGTCGCAGGTCATCAGCGAGTTGCTGATCCGGGTGATGGAGCCGTGGAAGTCGCCCGCGAACCGGGTGGTGAAGGGCAGTTGGTTCTCGGCGATCGTGGTGGCCCGCTGCGCGCGCTGTGCGGGCTGGGCTTGCTGTGCGTGCTGGACACCCGCCTCCGGCCCGGAGGGCGTGCCCGAACCACGGGCGTCGGCGATGGTCGGGGCGGCCAGCAGCTGGCCGGCGACGGCGGCGACGGCGGCGCCCGCGACGCAGGTCCGGCGGAGGAGCAGACGGGTGGCGGAGGCACGACTGACGGAGGAGATCATGTGATCCTCTTTCAGGATGGACGGACGAGCAGGCCGGTCGGACCACAACCCTCCGTCACATAAGCATCACATTCCGCCACCGGTGCGGCGATTCCGCCGCAGGTCCACTCCATAGGACGGCCCGCTGCCGCCCTCCTGGGCGACAGCGGGCCGACGGGGGTTTGAGCGGCCGTCACCCGCTCACAGCACCTGGAGGTTCTTCCGCAGCTCGAACGGGGTGACCTCGGAGCGGTACTCCTCCCACTCCTGGCGCTTGTTGCGCAGGAACTGGTGACGGCCCAGGACCGAATCGATCAACCAGACCTGCCGTGGAGCGGTCGTTAGTCGGTGTTGCTGGTCACCGTTGGCTGACCCCGGACGGCCCACAGGCGGCCCAGGAGCGGATGACCGCTTTACAAGGACAGACGTTCGATACCCGGCGTGACCTGAGGCTCCCCTGCCCTGCCTATTCCCCGGCCACCGCACCGCCGGCGGCCACAATTCACCGGCACATACCACCCGTTCTGGCACGCCTGTGGCACGGGAAACACTGAGATGCCGGACAGAGCTACAAGATCACTGAACTGGCTATGGCTGACTAGTAACCACCACCTGGACCGGGATGTCTGTAGATGATCCACCTCGAGGGCCCCACAGCATCACTAGTCCGATGATCACACACTTCCGTACGGCAACGAGTTGGCGACATTCGGTAGCCAAGGCGCAAGTATGCGGCCATACTACTGACCGATGCGTAGCGCGAGGATCTAGCGCACATTGCCAGGGGGTGCCTTATGGCTAGTTCGGAACGCAAGAAGACCGTCGCCTTCTACGAGATTGTTCGCCCCAAAGAGGCCGGCGATATGCGCATGTCCCAAGTGGATTGGCAGGCCGTACTTTCAAATATCGGCGACATTTCGCCACAGCAGCGCCTCTACCGAGACACCAATGATGTCTACTTTGGCGAACCAGTTTCGGCAGGCGGAGAGTATCACCTTGGCCTAGCTCGACTGCGGGACGGTGACATCCAGCAGGTCGACTGGGAGCATGGGCATATCGACCATCTACAGCTTGAAGAGAACCGCAGCATCGTTGACACAACCGTGGCATGCTTTCTCCCCTTTGGAAACGTCATCGGCGTACTTCAGGGCACCATGTCAGCCCCTCGCATCAGCGCTATTCAGAGATGGCTGAACTCTATGGACTCCGGGCTGAATCGCGACATTGCCATCATTCCCCTGATCGGCAAGAGCGCCTGGGAGAAATTGAAGAATGCGGAAGAGGTAAATTTCTTCGAGATGCGGATGCGTCCCGGCCCTGACCTTCTTGCCTCCGAAATCGGCGGCCTCGGAGATATGTCGCGACGCGTTCACAGGCACAACCCAGACGCGCTCATCACCCTAAGCATGAAGATTCCCAAGCAAGGATTCTTTAGCCGCGGCACCCCGCGGGCTCGCGGTGAAAGGCAACTGCGCGAGGATGTGCAGACCTTTATCTCCCAGTATGCCGGACTTGTCGGCCAAAATGGCGCCGTCGATCGCGCCATCGCCCACGTCACGCTTACAAACGCCGACGGCGAACTCGTGGAGGAGAAGATCAATTTCGTCTCCGACCACATCACTTCGCAGAAGCAGGTCGTCATGCGCCGGAGCGAAGGTGGCGCCCCTTGGCACGAGGCCGCCGTACGAGCGATCTTGCAGGTCGCCAACGAGCATGAGCGAGAGCTTCGGGACGCTGTCAGTACCGTGCCCTAGGCTCACAGGAGCCGAAGGGGGAAAGCAATGGCCCGCTGGACATGGATCACCCGATCCACCCATAACGCCTGGAGCGAACACCCAATAAGTGACTGGCTCGCTGCACTTGCCATCACAGCGCTCCATGCCGCGCTCTCACGGAGACATGTTCTTTCTGAACATCCAGCAGATCAACGCATGAGCATCTATGCGACAGTAGCATCAGTTGCCGCAATCATCGGCGGATTTGGCACTGCCGCCATTAGCCAGTACGCCTCCAGCTCCGGTCGCCGCATGACGTTCCTGCGCGCAAGATTCGGCGATAGCCTGCGCCGGAACTGGGTTAGCATCTTGACATCCATGGCGGCGGTAGCAATTGGCTGCCTAGCAGTGATGATTTATGACACACGTGAGTCGATTGGCTGGGCTGGCTGGCTAGTTGAAGCGCTGCTAGCCGTGGGCACTGTCAGGACAGTGCGCCTGATCTGGCTCTTCAGGCTATTGATTGACGTATCGGATCACGATGGAACGAACAGTCAAAACTACGAAGAGGTGCAAGTCGCCAATAGGCGCTCACTAGGAACTCGAAACGGCGAATGAGCTCAGATATCCACAGGGCGGTGGGGCGGATTTGGCCGGTGTCCTGCCTGGTTTGAGGTCGAGCATGATCGGGGGACCGTAAGGCTGTTGCGACTCGGTCAGGCTCTTTGTGCCTGACCGCAATTTAGCCGAGTGGCCCCCCGTTCTTGCTCGACTCGGGTCCCGAGCCTGGGAGGTGGGTAAAACCATGGAGCCGCCCGACCCCAGCCACGGCGGGCTCTAGCCCCGGTTACCCTCCCGGCCACACGTACGACGTGCGCGGCCGGCCGCCGCCGAAGCGGGGCGCAAGACAGGAGCGACGGCGAGCGGCTGGCCACGCGCTGACGCGCTGTATGCGCCCTTGACTCCCTCGCCGCGAAGGGCCTTGTCGAATCGCGCCCCGGAGCCGGATGGGTCGTCGTAGACGCCAAGCTGAGGCCTCCGGTACTCGATCAGCTCACCGCGCTGATCCGCCAGCTCGAAATCGGGGCGGACTTCCCCTCGGAGAAGGAGCTCACCGAGACAACTGGCGCCGCAAGAGGCACCGTACGGCGAGCCCTCGCACAGCTGGAGGGCGCTGGCGTTCTCGAAGTGTGCCCTGGAAGGGGTCGACGCGTCCGCACCCTTCCCGCCGATCACTGAATGCGGAGGATCTGAACAACCAGTACGGCCCGGCCGGAAGCAGCACTTCGTGCTGGGCCGCGTCGTGGTGGCCCGGCAACGCGATGGTGGCTGGGGAGCCCGGCGATCGCCCTGCTCTAGCGCTCGACGGCCCACAGACGGCCCCGGGCGAGTGAGAAGCCTCCTGGGTCGGCGACACGACGTCGCCGACCCAGGGCTCTCGCTCGCCCGGAGAAGCGCTCTGCCCTGCCGCTCACAGCACCTGGAGGTTCTTCCGCAGCTCGAACGGGGTGACCTCGGAGCGGTACTCCTCCCACTCCTGGCGCTTGTTGCGCAGGAAGAAGTCGAAGACGTGCTCGCCGAGGGTCTCGGCGACGAGTTCGCTGCGCTGCATCAGGTCGATGGCCTCGCCGAGGTTCTGCGGCATCGGCTGGATGCCGAGGGCGCGGCGCTCGGAGTCGGACAGCGCCCACACGTCGTCGTCGGCGCCGGGCGGGAGCTCGTAGCCCTCCTCGATGCCCTTCAGGCCGGCCGCGAGGGTGACGGCGTAGGCGAGGTACGGGTTGCAGCCGGTGTCCAGGGAGCGGACCTCGATCCGGGTGGAGCCCTGCTTGCCCGGCTTGTACATCGGCACCCGGATCAGCGCCGAGCGGTTGTTGTGGCCCCAGCAGATGTAGGACGGCGCCTCGCCGCCGGCCCCGGCGGTGCGCTGGGAACCGCCCCAGATCCGCTTGTAGGAGTTCACCCACTGGTTGGTGACGGCGGCGGTCTCGGCGGCGTGCTTCAGCAGGCCCGCGATGAAGGACCGGCCGACCTTGGACAGCTGGTACTCGGCGCCGGACTCGTGGAACGCGTTGCGGTCGCCCTCGAACAGCGAGACGTGGGTGTGCATGCCGCTGCCGGGGTGCTCGGAGAACGGCTTGGGCATGAAGCTCGCGTGCACGCCCTGCTCCAGCGCGACCTCCTTCATGACCAGCCGGAAGGTCATGATGTTGTCGGCGGTGGACAGCGCGTCGGCGTAGCGCAGGTCGATCTCCTGCTGGCCGGGGGCGCCCTCGTGGTGCGAGAACTCGACCGAGATGCCCATCGACTCCAGCATGGTGATCGCCTGTCGGCGGAAGTCGTGGCCCACCCCGCGCGGGGTGTGGTCGAAGTAGCCGGAGTGGTCGGCGGGGATCGGCGGGGTGCCGTCGCCGGGCAGGTTCTTCAGCAGGAAGAACTCGATCTCCGGGTGGGTGTAGAAGGTGAAGCCCTGCGCGGAGGCCTTCTCCAGGGTGCGCTTGAGCACGAACCGGGGGTCGGCGTAGGACGGCGATCCGTCCGGCATCAGGATGTCGCAGAACATCCGGGCGGTGCCCGGGGTCTCCGAGCGCCACGGCAGGATCTGGAAGGTGGTCGGGTCCGGCTTGGCGATCATGTCGGACTCGTACACCCGGGCGAAGCCCTCGATCGCCGAGCCGTCGAACCCGATGCCCTCCTCGAAGGCCTGCTCCAGTTCGGCCGGCGCCACCGCGACCGACTTCAGGAACCCGAGCACGTCGGTGAACCACAGCCGGACGAACCGGATGTCACGCTCTTCGAGCGTCCGAAGCACGAACTGCTGCTGCTTGCCCATGGGGACAGTCTCACCTCTGCTCTTTACGCTCGTGTTACGCCCCGGAGGCCGTGGAAAGACCTCGTAAAGCGGTTGCCCCCATCATGGCCGATCCCCGCCCGGCCCGGCAGCGCCGACCCCCGCCGCAGGCTCCCGCCCAGGACATCGCGTCAGTTGGACGATTACACTCGGGGCATGCCCAATCTCCGTCTCGCCCTGAGCCAGATCGACCCCTGGGTCGGTGACCTCGCCCGCAACGGCGACGAGGTGGTGCGCTGGACCAAGCGGGCCGCGGAGGCCGGCGCGCAGCTGGTCGCCTTCCCCGAGATGGCCCTCACCGGGTACCCGGTGGAGGACCTCGCCCTGCGCCACTCCTTCATCGAGGCCTCCCGCGCCGCGCTGGTCGAGCTGGCCGGCCGCCTGGCCGCGGAGGGGCTGGGCGAGGTCCCGGTGGTGGTCGGCTACCTCGGGCGCTCCGAGCACGCCTCGCCGCGCTTCAACCGTCCGGCCGGCTCCCCGCAGAACTGCGCCGCGGTGCTGCACCGGGGCGAGGTGGTGACCCGGTTCGCCAAGCACCACCTGCCCAACTACGGCGTGTTCGACGAGTTCCGCTGGTTCGTCCCCGGCGACCAGCTGCCGGTGCTGCGGCTGCACGGGGTGGACGTCGCGCTGGCCGTCTGCGAGGACATCTGGCAGGACGGCGGCCGGGTCACCGCCGCCCGCGAGGCCGGCGCCGGGCTGCTGCTGGTGATCAACGGCTCCCCGTACGAGCGGAACAAGGACGACCAGCGGCTGGAGCTGGTGCGCCGCCGGGCGGCCGAGGCGGGCTGCACCCTGGCGTACGTCAACATGGTCGGCGGCCAGGACGAGCTGGTCTTCGACGGCGACTCGATCGTGGTCGGCGCGGGCGGCGAAGTCCTGGCCCGCTCCCCGCAGTTCGAGGAGCACCTGCTGGTGCTGGACCTCGACCTGCCGCCCGCCGCGGGGGACGACACCGACGGACTGCTGCTGAGCGACGGGCTGCACCTGGTCCGCACCGAGCTGGGCGGCGAACCGCAGGACGCGCCCGCCGGGAGGCTCACCGCCGGGGTGGCGCCGCGGCGGTCCGACGAGGCCGAGATCTGGGCCGCGCTGGTCTCCGGCACCCGGGCGTACGTGACCAAGAACGGCTTCTCGTCCGTGCTGATCGGCCTCTCCGGCGGCATCGACTCGGCGCTGGTGGCCGCGATCGCGGTGGACGCGGTGGGCGCGCGGAACGTGCACGGCGTCTCGATGCCCAGCCGCTACTCCTCCCAGCACTCCCGGGACGACGCGGCCGAGCTGGCCCGCCGCACCGGACTGCCCCTGCGGACCGTCTCCATCGCCCCGATGTTCGACGCCTACCTGGCGGCGACCGAGCTGACCGGCCTCGCCGAGGAGAACCTCCAGTCCCGGCTGCGCGGCACCCTGCTGATGGCGATCTCCAACCAGGAGGGGCACATCGTGCTCGCGCCCGGCAACAAGAGCGAGCTGGCGGTCGGCTACTCGACGCTGTACGGCGACTCGGTGGGCGCCTACGGACCCATCAAGGACGTCTACAAGTCACTGGTGTTCCGGCTGGCCCGCTGGCGCAACGAGGAGGCCGTGCGGCGCGGCGAGGTGCCGCCGATCCCGGAGCACACCATCACCAAGCCGCCGTCCGCCGAGCTGCGGCCGGACCAGGTGGACACCGACTCGCTGCCCGACTACGACCTGCTGGACGGCGTGCTGGCCCGCTACATCGAGGGCGACGAGGGCCGGGACTCGATCGTGGCGGACGGCTTCGACCCGGCCGTGGTGGACCGGGTGGTCCGGCTGGTCGACAGTGCCGAGTACAAGCGGCGCCAGTACCCGCCGGGCCCGAAGGTCTCGGCCAAGAACTTCGGCCGGGACCGCCGCCTGCCGATCACCAACCGCTGGCGGCGCGGCTGACCGCTACGCCGAGTACCGGTAGGTGGCGGCCACCGCGAGGTGGTCGCTGCCGTCCCGGGACAGGGTGCGGGAGTCCACCGGCGTGAGCCCGCCCTTGCTCATGATCTGGTCGATCCGGGCCATCGGGAAGGCCGCCGGCCAGCTGAAGCCGAAGCCGTCGCCGGCGGCGCCCTGGGCCGAGCGCATCTGCGAGGTGACCGGCGCCAGGCTGCGGTCGTTCATGGTGCCGTTGAGGTCGCCGAGCAGCAGGACCTTCTTCAGCGGCTCGGCGTGGATCGCGTTGCCGAGCGCCTGCGCGCTGAGGTCCCGCTGGTTGACGGTGAAGCCGCCCTCGGCCTTCAGCCGCACCGAGGGCAGGTGCGCCACGTACACGGCGACCGGGCCCTGCGGGGTGGTGACCTCGGCCCGGAAGGCCCTGGTCCAGCCCATCTTCAGGTCCACCGGGGAGATGTCCCCGATCGGGTACTTCGACCAGAGCCCGACCGTGCCCTCCACGGTGTGGTACGGGTAGGCGCCGGCGAGCCCGGTCTCGTACGAGCGCAGCTGCCGGCCGGCCAGCTCCTGCAGGGCGACGATCTGGGCGCCGGAGTCCACCAGGGTGCGGACGGTGCCCGGCACGTCGGTGTTGGCGGCGGCGACGTTGTGGCTGACCACCGTCCAGTCGCCCTTGCCGCCGCTCTTGTCGGACAGCAGCCCGCCGAACAGGTTGACCCAGAGCACGACGGGCAGCAGCAGGGCCAGCAGCGCGGTGGCGGAGCGGCGCAGCAGCGCGGGTACCAGCAGCACCGGGACGGCCAGGCCCAGCCAGGGCAGGAAGGTCTCCAGCAGGCTGCCGAGGTTGCCGACGCTGTTGGGCACCTCGGCGTGGAAGGCGAGCAGCGCGGCGGTGAGCACGGCCAGCGCGGCGACCACCAGGCCGCGCCGCCAGGTGCCGCTGCCGCGGGCGTCCCGGCCCCAGTGGCGCAGGCCGAGGAAGCCGCCGCGACGCACCGCGGGGGCCGGGCCGTCGGCGTCGCCCCCGGGGGCCGCGATCCGCTCGGTCCTGTCCGCCTGCGCCATGAAGTGGCTCCCGTCGCTCGTGCCGTCGCCGCTCCGGTGTCTGGCCCGTCGTCGGGCGGGCACTCACCGGACCGGTGCCGGTTTGATCGATTGTCCGGCTCAGCCTATGCCGGGACAGACGTCGGTCCCGCTGAGCGGGTTCCGGCGTGGCCCGGTTTGGTGAGCGAGGCCACGTTCGGGCGGCGCGGGTCGGGCGGGGTCAGCGGGGTGCGAGGCCTTCGAGCACGGAGTCGACCAGCTTGCGGGCCAGGTCCGGGTCCTCCAGGTCGGAGTCGTCCCACAGGATGCTGCGGTAGAGGATCGGCCCCATCAGGAGGTCGTTGAGCAGCTCCAGGTCGAGGTCGTCGCGGATCACGCCCTCGGCGACGGCCTGGCGGATCAGGCGGAGCCCGACCTCCCGGCGCGGCTTGATCACCCGCTCCCGGTACGCGGAGTACAGCTCGGGCAGGGTCTGCATCTGGCCGAGGGCGGCCTTGAGCACCCAGCGGGTGCGCTTGGCCAGGCCGCGCCGGCGGATGTGGTCGACCAGGGCGATCAGGTCGGCCCGGGCGCCGGCGCCGGTGGGCGCCGGCAGCGGCTCCTCCAGCCGGCTGACCACGTCGACCAGCAGAGCCTCCTTGTTGGACCAGCGCCGGTAGATGGTGGCCTTGCCGACGCCGCCGGCGGCGGCGATGCCCTCGATGGTGAGCTCGGACAGCGCGGTACCGCCGGCCATCAGGTCCTCGACGGCCGTGAAGATGGCCTGCTCGGCTGCCTCGCTCCGGGGCCGGCCACGGCGTACCTCCGCGCAGTGCTGCCCGGTGTCGGCGGTCGGCGTGTCCGTCTTCATCCCCGCTGTCTCTCCCTCGCTCTCCCCGGCGGCGCTGGCGCCGTGGGGTGTCCCTCGGTGGGTCCGCGGCGGGGGCCCGCCCCGGACCGAGGCCCTGCCGCCCGGGGCGCACCCGGGCGGCAGGGCCATTGTCGCTCAGTCACGGTGGGCCCGGCCGCTGGTCAGGCCTCCGCGGCCGCGGCCTCGCGCTCCTGGCCGCGCTGTTCGGGGGCCGGGCCGGCCGGGCCGGCGGGGGCGGCCGAGCGGCGCGGCAGCAGGAACCAGGCGACGACGGCGCCGATCACCGAGACGCCCGCCGAGAGCGAGGCCACCACGTGCATGGCGTGGACGAAGGCGTCGTTCGCCGGGGCGATCAGCGCCTGGCCGCCGGGGATGCGGTCGGCGATGGCCAGGGTGGCCTCCAGCGACTCGCCGGCCTTGTCGCGCAGGCCCTCGGGCAGGTGGGTCAGGGTGTCGGCCATCCCGTCGCGGTAGACGGTGGAGAGCACCGCGCCGAGCACGGCGACCCCGAGCGAGCCGCCGACCTGGCGGAAGGTGTTGTTGACGGCCGAGCCGGCGCCGGCCTTCTCCCGGGGCAGCGAGGCCATGATCGCGACGGTGACCGGCGGCATGACGTGTGCCATGCCGGCGCCCATCACCAGGCCGAGCACGACCAGCACCCAGATCGGGGTGGTGGCGGTCAGCACGACGTAGCCGACGAAGCCGACCGCGACCAGCAGCATGCCGCAGGTCGCGGTGGCGGCGACGCCGAAGCGGTCGACCACCAGCCGGGCCCGCGGGGCGAACACCAGCTGGGCGGCGGCCAGCGGCAGCATCAGCACACCGGCCTGGAGCGCGCTGTAGCCGCGCACGCTCTGGATGTAGAAGACGCCGAAGAACGAGACGCCCATCAGCGCGAAGAAGATCACGCCGACGACCACCACGGACGCGCTGAACACCTTGTTGCGGAACCAGGTGACGTCCAGCGCGGGGAACGCGGTGCGGCGCTCGAACCAGACGAAGGCGACCAGCGCGACCACGCCGACCAGGGTCGGCGCCCAGGCCTCGACCGCGGTGAAGTCGGCCAGCTCGCCGCCCTTGATGATGCCGTAGATCAGCGCGACCAGGCCGACGATCGACAGCAGCACGCCGATCGGGTCCATCCGGCCCGGGCTGGGGTCCTTGGACTCGGGGACCAGGATCACCATCGCGATCACCGCGACGACCACGATCGGGACGTTGATCAGGAAGACCGAGCCCCACCAGAAGTGCTCGATCAGCAGGCCGCCGGTGATCGGGCCGATGGCGATGGCCAGGCCGACGGCGCCGGCCCAGATCCCGATCGCCTTGGGCTGCTCGGAGCGCTCGAAGACGTTCATGATGATCGCCAGCGTGGCGGGCATCGCGAGCGCGCCGCCGACGCCCATCAGGGCGCGGTAGCCGATGAGTTCACCGGGCGAGGCGGCAAGCGCGGACAGCAGCGAGGCGATGCCGAAGACCACCATGCCGGCCAGCAGCGCGCGCTTGCGGCCGAACCGGTCGCCGAGCAGGCCGGAGGTGAACAGCAGCCCGGCGAAGACCAGGGTGTAGGAGTTGATCGACCATTCCAGGTCGCTCTGGGTGGCCCCGAGACCGACCGGCGCGGGCGTCGCGATGGTCTTCATCGCGACGTTGAGGATCGAGTTGTCGAGCACGACGACGAGCAGGGCGAGCAGCAGGGTGCCGAGGATCGCCCAGCGCCGACGGTGGATGGCTTCCGGCACGCGGGGTGGCGCGGCTGCGGTGGTCATGGGTGTTTCCCGTCCGTGGTGGTGTGGCACTGGCGGGCATTCCGAGCCGCATACGTCTCGTAACCCCCCGCACCAGAGTAGCGGGCGATACGATACGAGACGAATCCGTTTCGTAAAGAGCAGGCAAATTCGGCGGCCGCCCGCGCACCCCGACGGGGGCGACCCGCGCGCCCGGTGTGTCCTGGATCGCACCGGGACGCCCGCACCCCTCTTTGCGCGGGCGCCGGGGCGTGCAAGCATGGAGGTGATCCGGGGACGCCGTACGGCGCCACGAGACGACAACCCTTCAGGAGTCCGTTCGATGAACGCTTCTACGCCTTCGCCTGCCCAGAACCAGGCGTCGACCGCCACCCTCTACGGCGGGGTCACCAACCGCCGTGTCACCGTCCGCGACCTCGCCGCCGCCAAGCAGCGCGGCGAGAAGTGGTCGATGCTCACCGCCTACGACGCCCTCACCGCGGGCGTGTTCGACGAGGCCGGCATCCCGGTGCTGCTGGTCGGCGACTCGGCGGGCAACTGCCACCTCGGCTACGAGACCACCGTCCCGGTGACCATGGATCAGATGGTGATGCTCTCCGCCGCCGTCGTCCGCGGCACCAAGCGGTCCATGATCGTCGCCGACCTGCCGTTCGGCTCGTACCAGGAGTCCCCCGCGCAGGCCATGCACAACGCGGCCCGGCTGATGAAGGAGGCCGGGGTCGGCGCGGTCAAGCTGGAGGGCGGGGAGCGCAGCGCCCGCTCGATCGAGCTGCTGGTCGAGGCCGGCGTCCCGGTGATGGCCCACATCGGCCTCACCCCGCAGTCCGTGCACGCCCTCGGCGGCTACCCCGTCCAGGGCCGCGGCGACGAGGCGGCGCACCAGCTGCTGCGCGACGCCAAGGCCGTCCAGCAGGCGGGCGCCTTCGCCGTGGTGCTGGAGGCCGTCCCGGCCGAGCTGGCCGCCCAGGCCACCGAGCAGCTGGCGATCCCGACCGTCGGCATCGGCGGCGGACCGGACACCGACGCCCAGGTGCTGGTCTGGACCGACATGGCCGGCATGACGGCCGGCCGGGTGCCCAAGTTCGTCAAGCAGTACGCCGACCTGCGGACCGTCCTCGGCGACGCCGCCCGGGCGTACGCCGAGGACGTGCGCTCCGGCGCCTTCCCGGCGGCGGAGCACAGCTTCCACTGACGCCCGCTCCTCGCGGCCCCGTTCCGGTTCGGAGCGGGGCCGCTGCCGTACCCGGGGGCCGATGTCGTAGCCCCGGCCGCTGCCGTACCCGGGGCGGCGTCCGGCGCCCGGGGAGCGCCTCCGGCGGCCGGTGACAGCGGCCTGACAGCACACGGCGCCGGCCGACAGGGAGCTGACAGCGCGGGCGGACACCCTGGGGGCATGACACGAATCGCGACAGCCCCGAACGACCGGGGAACCACCTCTCGGAACGCCGTGGAGGTGCACGGCATCGTCAAGCACTACGGCGAGACCAAGGCCCTCGACGGGGTCGACCTCACCGTCGAGGAAGGCACCGTCCTCGCCCTGCTCGGCCCCAACGGCGCGGGCAAGACCACCCTGGTGCGCGTCCTCTCCACCCTGATCAAGCCGGACGCCGGCACCGCGTTCGTCGGCGGCTACGACGTGCTGCGCCAGCCCAAGCAGCTGCGCCGCACGATCGGCCTCACCGGCCAGTACGCCTCCGTGGACGAGCTGCTCTCCGGGTACGAGAACCTCTACCTCATCGGCCGGCTGCTCGACCTCCCCCGCAAGGAGGCGAGGGCCCGGGCCGCCGAGCTGCTGGAGCGCTTCTCGCTCACCGAGGCCGCCAAGCGGACCGCCAAGACCTACTCCGGCGGCATGCGCCGCCGCCTCGACCTGGCCGCCAGCATGATGGGCCGCCCCCGGGTGCTCTACCTGGACGAGCCCACCACCGGCCTGGACCCGCGCACCCGCAACGAGGTCTGGGACGAGGTGCAGCGCATGGTCGCCGAGGGCAGCACCGTGCTGCTGACCACCCAGTACATGGAGGAGGCGGAGCAGCTCGCGAACGAGCTGACCGTCATCGACCGCGGCCGGGTGATCGCCAACGGCGCCGTCTCCGAGCTCAAGGCCAAGGTCGGCGGCCAGACCCTCCAGGTCCGCCCGACCGACCCGGCCGAGCTGCCGGAGATGACCCGCTGCCTGCACGAGAGCGGCATCCTCAACGCCACCTTCTCCGCCGACACCGGCCTGCTAGCGGTGCCGATCACCGGCGAGGAGCAGCTGACCGCGGTGATCGGGGTGCTCGGCACCCGCGGCTTCGCCGTCGCCGGCATCGACACCAAGGTGCCCAGCCTGGACGAGGTCTTCCTCGCCATCACCGGCAAGCCCGCCTCCGCCGCGGTGCCCGCCCCCAGCCTCGCCAAGGAGCCCGTCGCATGACCACCGCCACGCTCGCCCCCTCCCGGGCCCGGGACACCCGGCCGCCGGCGGAGGACTCCCGGATCGGCCTGTCCGGCACCCTGCGCCACGTCGGCGCGCTGACCCGGCGCAACCTGATGCGGATCAAGGCCGACCCGGAGTCGATGTTCGACGCCGTGCTGATGCCGATCATCTTCACCGTGCTGTTCGTCTACGTCTTCGGCGGCGCGATGGCCGGCAACCAGGACGACTACAAGCAGTACCTGATCCCCGGCCTGCTCGGACAGACCGGCCTCACCCTCGCGATGGCCGTCGGCACCGGCCTCAACAGCGACTTCCAGACCGGCGTGATGGACCGCTTCCGCACCCTGCCGATCGGCCGGGCCTCGGTCCTGCTGTCCAAGATCGTCGCCGAGACCCTGCGCGGACTGCTCTCCTTCGCGATCCTGATCGGCTTCGCGATGTGCATCGGCTTCGAGGTGCGGACCGGACCGCTGGAGGTGCTGGCCACCATCGGCCTGGCCCTGGTGTTCGGCATGTCGATCGTCTGGATCTCGATGCTGCTGGGCATGGCCCTGCGCAGCGCCCAGGCCGTCCAGGGCGTGGCCATGCTGGTCCTGATGCCGATGCAGTTCGGCAGCTCGATCTTCGCCAGGCCCGACACCATGCCGGGCTGGCTGAAGTCCTTCACCGAGGTCAACCCGCTGTCGGCGCTGGCCGACGCCTCCCGCTCCCTGCTCAACGGCGAGGGCCCGGTGGCCCACCCGGTGATGATCGTGCTGGTCTGGTCGGCCGCCGTCACCGCGATCTTCGCCCCGCTGGCGGTCGCCCGGTTCCGCAAGCGGACCTGACCCCACGACCGCCGTCGGCTCCCCCCTCGACTCCCATCGGGGACGGCCGGCGGACGAGAACGGCCGGCCGCCCGGGACAGGCGCCGGCCGCGGAACGGGCCCGTGCGGCCGGTGACCGGGGGACGGGCGCCGGCCGCACGGGTCCGCGGAGTCCGGGGAGTCCGGGGAGTCCGGGAAGTCCGGGAAGTCCGGGGCTAGCCGATCAGCCCCTCCAGCAGCTCGAAGGCCTGCTCCTGGGACGTCCCGACCCCGCCGTCCCGGGCCTCCTCGTACTCGGCGTCGCCCATCAGCTCCCGCAGGACGGCCTCCGTGCGCGCCCGCTCGGACCGGTCCAGGTAGCCACCCTTGGGGCCGTTCAGCCCGCCGTGCGCGCCGATCAGCACCGCCGCCACCCGGGCCCGCTCCAGGTCCCCGTCACGCCGGGCGAAGCTGCACAGCACCGCCGTCACCGCGGGCACCACCATGACCGTCATGTGCTCGGCGAAGCCGCTCGCCGCCGTCACCGCCCGCAGCTGCCGCCAGCCGTCGCGCAGCAGCTCGAACCCCGCCTCCGGATCGCCGGCCCGGGCCGTGATCCAGCCCCGGGCGCTCAGCAGCATCCCGGTCACCAGGCTCGGCGCGAAGCCGCCGACCCGGACCGTGTCCAGCTCGTCCAGCTCGGCCATCGCCAGCTCGAACTCGCCGCGCTGGGCGTGCAGGCCGCAGAGCGTCAGGTGGCCGAACATCAGGGCCCCGGTGGTGGACTGGTTGAGGCCCGGGGTCCCGATCGAGGCCAGCGCCTCCCGGACGACCCGCTCGCCGCGGTCCATGTCGTGCTCCAGCAGGGCGGTACCCAGGTTCACCCGCAGGATCGGCACCTCCAGCGGCGCCCCCAGCTCCTCGACCAGCCCGATCGCCCGCTCGTACGCCTCCGCGGCGGCCGCGGAATCGCCCCGGTTGGCCAGCGACTCGCCGTGCGCCGCCAGCGCCTGGGAGATCCCCCAGAGGTCGCCCGCCTGCTCGTACAGCTCCAGCGAGCGCTTGCCGTCCACGATGCTCTGCTCCGCGCCGCTCGGCCAGTCGTTCAGCATCCTGGCCCGCACCTGCAGGATGAACGCCAGGTCGCTCGGCCCGCCGTACCGCTCGCAGCCGAGCACGGCATCGTCCAGCAGGTCCTTCATCACCTCCAGGCGGCCGGCCAGGAACGCGCCGAACACCCGCATCAGCGCCGGGAAACGGTAGGACTGCGGCAGGTCCGGGGTGTAGGCGTCCATCAGCCGCTGGGCGACCTCGACCGCCTCCGGGTCGCCGAGGACGTCCAGGTTGCCCTCGAACAGCCCGATCAGCCGGAACATCGCGAGCAGCCGGCGGGCCTCCTCGACCACCGGCGCGGACAGCGGCAGCTCGTACGCGAACACGCTGTGCTCCAGCGGCACCGCCCGCGGGGCGTCCGGGCCGAACGGGTCCGGGCCGAGCGCGCCGACCGCGGTGTACCAGGTGCGCGCCTCCATGCTGTAGCCGCGCAGCGACCAGTACCAGCTCATGCCGAGGGCGAGCAGCAGCGCCTGGTCCTCGTCCCGCAGGTCGATCGCCCGGCGCAGCGCCGCGCGGATGTTGTCCTGCTCGCGCTCCAGCACCGCCAGCCAGTGCAGCTGCCGGGGGCCGTGGATCTGCGCTTCCGCGACCGCGATCATGGTGCGGAAGTGCGCCAGGTGACGGGCCTCGGTGGCGGCGCGCTCGGCGGCGGACGCGGCCAGGCGCTCGGTCGCGTACTCGTGGATGGTCTCCAGCATCCGGTAGCGCGGCAGGCTGGCCCCGTCCAGGTCGGCCACCAGCAGGGACTTGTCGACCAGCGACAGCAGCAGGTCGGCGACCTCGCCGGTGGCCACCTCGACGCCGTCGGCGCAGACCGCCTCGGCGTCCTCCAGCTGCCAGCCGCCCGCGAACACCGCGAGCCGGCGCAGCACCGCCCGCTCCCGCTTGCCCAGCAGGTCCCAGCTCCAGTCGACCACCGCGCGCAGCGTCTGCTGGCGCGGCAGCAGGGTGCGGCTGCCCGCGGTGAGCAGCGCGAACCGGCCGTCCAGCCGGTCGGCTATCTGGCGCGCCGTCATCACCCGCAGCCGGGCGGCGGCCAGTTCGATGGCCAGCGGCAGCCCGTCCAGCCGGCGGCAGATCTCGGCACAGGCCTCCGGGTCGCCCTGCGGGTCGAAACCGGGACGGGCCGCGGCCGCGCGCTCGACGAACAGCCGCAGCGCGACCGGGTCGGGCAGCGGCTCCACCGGCAGCACCGTCTCCCCCGGCACGCCCAGCGGCTCGCGGCTGGTGGCGAGCACCGTCAGCCCGGGGCACTCGGCGAGCAGGACGTCGGCGAGGTCGGCGGCCGCCTGGATCAGGTGCTCGCAGTTGTCCAGGACGAGCAGCATCCGGCGGTGGCCGCAGTGCTCGACCAGCCGGCGCACCGGGTCCTCGGCCCGCTTCTCGATCACCTCGGCGACCATGCTGGTGCTGTGCAGCACGATCTCGCGCAGGCCGAGCGCCGAGACCACGGCGGCGGGCACCGCGTCCGGGCTCTCCAGCGGGGCGAGTTCGGCCACCCACACGCCGTCCGGCCAGCCCCCGGCGGACTGCTCGGCACGGCCGGCCTCGGTCGAGAGGCTGGTCTTGCCGGAGCCGCCGGGGCCGGTCAGGGTCACCAGCCGACGGTCCGTCAGCATCGCGCGCAGCGCGGCGAGATCGTCCTCGCGGCCGACGAAGCTGGTCAGCCGGCCGCGCAGGTTGCCGCCGGGGCGCGGGAGTTGGGGCGCCGCGGGGGCGGGGGCGGGGGCGGGATCCGGGTTCCGCTCCCCCTGGGTCGCCGGGGCCTTCGGGTCCGCCGGGACCACCGGGCCCGTCGGAGCGAGCAACTCGGCGTACAGGGAACGGAGTCCGCGCCCCGGGTCGACGCCGAGCTCGTCGGCCAGGGCGCGCCTGGTCCGCTCGTAGTGGCGCAGCGCCTCGGCCGTCCGCCCGCTCTCGTGCAGCGCCCGGATCATCAGCAGCTGCAACGGCTCGTCCAGCGGCTCCCGTTCGCACAGCTCGGCCAGCTCGGCGATCAGCTCCGCGGCCCGGCCGAGGCCGAGGTCCGCGGTGATCCGGTGGCGCCGGGCCTCCTCGTGCTGGGCCTCCAGCCGGACGGCCGGGCCGGCGCGGTCCGGCAGGTCGGCGAGCGCGGGGCCGCGCCACAGGGCCAGGGCGGCGCGCAGCCGCTCGGCCGCGAGCGCGTGGTCCCCGGCGTCCAGGGCGCGGCGGCCCTCACCGGTCAGCCGCTGGAAGTCGGCGAGGTCGGTGGCCGGGCCGGTCAGCCAGTACCCGGCCGGGCCGGAGCCGACCTCGTCCCGGCCGATGGTGCGGCGCAGCCGGCCGACCAGGGTCTGGAGCGCGGCGGAGGAGTCCTGCGGCGGCTCGGCCTCCCACACCTCGTCCACCAGCAGGTCGGCCGGCACCGGCCGGCCCTGCCGCAGGGCCAGGGCGGTGAGCAGGGCCCGCAGCCGGGCGCCGCCGATCGCTACCGGCGTGCCGTCGTCGTGGTGGGCCGTCGTCGTCCCGAGGATGCCGTAGTGCACCGCACCATTCTGGTCGATGCCCGGGGGAAGGGCCGCACAATTGTGCTGGGCCCCTCCCGGCCCCGGCACGTAGGGTGGAACGCCACCGCGCGCCCGGACGTTCACCCGGGACGGCTTGTCCGGTCACCGGCCCGCCCGGCATGATCGACCCGCCCGCGCCCGCCCGCCTTCCCCTCCCCACGGAGCACCCAGACCATGACCTTCGCCGCCACGCCGCGCTCCCGCAGCGAGGACCGCCGGATCAGCCCGGTGTTCTGGGCGCTCCTCGCCGTCCTCGGCACCTCCGGCTGGGCGGTGTACCAGGGTTACGGCAACGCCTCGTTCGGGGTGTTCCTGTTCGTGGTCGCGGGCTGGATGGTCTCCCTCTGCCTGCACGAGTACGCCCACGCGCGCACCGCGCTGCACGGCGGCGACATCAGCGTCGGGGCCAAGGGCTACCTCACGCTCAACCCGCTGAAGTACGCCAACGTGCTGCTCAGCTTCGTGCTGCCGATCGTCTTCGTGATCCTCGGCGGCATCGGCCTTCCCGGCGGCTCGGTCTGGATCGAGCGGCACCGCGTCCAGGGCCGGCTCAAGCACAGCCTGATCTCGGCGGCCGGCCCGCTGGTCAACCTGCTCATCGCGGCGGCGCTGCTGATCCCGATCGGCGCGGGCTGGCTGGACGACCCGACCGTGCACGCGGTCTGGGAGGGCCACGAGCTGATCATCTCGCCGTTCTCCGGCGCGCTGGGCTTCCTCGGCTTCCTCCAACTGAGCGCGGCGGTGCTGAACCTGCTGCCGGTGCCCGGGCTGGACGGCTACGGGATCGTCGAGCCCTGGCTGTCGTACCAGACCCGGCGGGCCATCGAGCCGTTCGCGCCGTACGGGATGCTCGCGGTGTTCGCGCTGCTGTGGCAGCCCCAGGTGAACCAGTTCTTCTTCGGGATCGTCCACGGCCTGATGAACCTGTTCGGGGTGGACCAGGACTACGCCACGCTCGGCCGGTACCTGTTCAGCTTCTGGAAGAACTAGCTCCTCCGGCGGGCCGCGGGCAGGGCCTCAGCCCTGCTCGGCGGCCGCCGCGGCGATCCTGGCCCGGCGGCGGTCCATCCACAGCACGTTGCTGGCCACGCCGGCCAGCGGCAGCCAGATCAGGCCCAGCCAGAAGCCCTGGACCAGCGAGACCACCAGGGCCGCGAGCGCGAGGACGACGGCGGCCAGGGCGAAGAGGGACGTGCGAGGCATGGCGGGAGGCTCCTAGAACGGGTGCGGGCGGCCGGGTCACGGCCGCCACCCATTGTCGCCGACCTCACCTCCGGAGCCGGTCCAGGGGTGAGGTCGACACGGCCCGTGCCGGTCAGACGTCGGTGATCCGCAGGCCCGCGTGGGCCTTGTAGCGGCGGTTGACCGAGATCAGATTGGCGACCAGCGACTCCACCTGGTGGGCGTTGCGCAGCCGGCCCGCGTAGATGCCGCGCATCCCGGGGATGCGGCCGGCCAGGCCCCGCACGACGTCGGTGGCGTCCCGGTCGTCGCCGAGCACCATGACGTCGGTGTCGATGCTCTCCACCGACTCGTCCTGGAGCAGCACCGCCGAGAGGTGGTGGAACGCGGCGGTGACCCGGGAGTCCGGCAGCAGGGCGGCGGCCTGCTCGGCGGCGCTGCCCTCCTCCGGCTTCAGCGCGTACGCGCCCTGCTTGTCGAAGCCCAGCGGGTTGACGCAGTCGACGACGATCTTGCCCGTGAGCTCCTCGCGCAACGCGGTCAGGGTGGCGGCGTGGCCGTCCCACGGGACCGCGATGATCACCACGTCGCTCTCCCGGGCGACGGTGGCGTTGTCGGCGCCGCGCACGCCGAGGCCCAGCTCGGCCGCCGAGGCCTCGGCACGGGCGGCGTCACGGGAGCCGATGAGCACCTGCTGGCCGGCCTTGGCCAGCCGCAGGGCCAGTCCCCGCCCCTGGTCGCCGGTGCCGCCGAGGACACCGACCACCAGCTGCGAGACGTCCGGCACCTCGTGGGCCGGGTTTGTCGCTGAATCGAGGGAAGTCATGGGCCGATCCTGCCAAATCCCCGGCCCGGCGGGACATCCTGGCCCGCATGGACGCGGTGAGAGTTTCGGCACTCCGGGAACGGCTGACGGGAACGGGCTGGCTGGAGGCGGTCGGCGGCTTCGCCGGGGCGCTGCGCCGCTCGGTGGAACGGCGCGGGGCGAGCGGGCTGCTGCTGGTCGGCACCGAGGCGTACGAGCCCTGGCACCTGGCCGCCCACCTGGACGACGAGGCCGCGTGGTCGGACGTCCCCCGGCTGGCGCCCACCCTGCTGCGGCACAGCCCGCCGGCCGGCGCCCCCGCCCACCTGCTGCACGACCTGCGGCGGCTCACCGGGGCCGGGCGCGGCGACACCGTGCTGGTGGTGGTCCCGGAGACGGCCGGCGCCCCGCTGCTGGAGCGGGTGCAGGACGCCCGGCGGCGCGGCGCGACCGTGCTCGCGCTGGACGGCGGTGCCCCGGCCGGGCCCGGGGCGTCCGGCGGCCCCGGTGGCCTCGGCGAGCTCGCGCACGAGCGGCTGGCCGTCGGCACCGCCGCCGAGGGGCCCTTCGACCTCGCCCAGCACCTGGTCAGCGTCGCCGCCGGGCAGCGGACCCACCGCCGCTCCGTCCGGGACCGGCTCGCCCGACTCGCCGAACGGCTGACCTCGACGCCCGCGATCAGCCGCTGGTGAACCGGGCGCCCGAGCCACCGGTGCGCGCGTCCCGACCGCCGACGGGCCGAAAACCCTTTGCGGAAGCGGTGACCGCCGTCCGAGGATGACGGTTCGTGAACGTCGACGAACCCCCGCATCCCGCCGTGCCCGGGCGCGCCCGGAGACTGCTGCGATCGCTGACACCCGACCTGGCACCCTGGCGCGCCTCCCGCGACTTCCGCTACCTGTGGACCTCCGGCTGCGTCACCAGCTTCGGCGGCTTCCTGACCCTCGTCGCCGTACCGATGCAGATCAAGGAGCTCACCGGCTCCTCCTTCGCGGTCGGCCTGATCGGCGCCGTCGAACTCGTCCCGCTGATCGTCTTCGGTCTCTGGGGCGGCGCCCTCGCCGACGCCCTGGACCGCCGGAAGCTGGTGCTGCGGGCGGAGGTCGCGCTCGGCCTGCTGGCCGGGCTGCTGCTGGTCAACGCCCTGCTGCCGCACCCGCTGCTCTGGCCGATCTACCTGGTCGCCGCACTGGTCGCGGCCGCCGACGGCATCCAGCGCCCGGCGCTGGACTCGCTCCTGCCCCGGCTCGTCCCGCACCAGCACCTGACCGCCGCGTTCGCCCTCAGGTCGCTGTACCACAACGCCGCTTCGGTGGCCGGTCCGGCGCTGGCCGGCGTCGTGGTGGCCTTCGCCGGGGTGCAGACCGCGTACGCGCTGGACGTCCTCACCTTCGCGGTCTCGCTGCTGCTGCTCGTCCGGATCAAGGCGGTGCCGCCGCCCACCGGCGCCGAACGGCCGTCCGTCCGGGCGGTGCTGACCGGCGTCCGCTACGCCTGGAGCCGCAAGGACCTGCTCGGCACCTACGCGATCGACCTCTGCGCCATGCTGTTCGCCTACCCGGTGGCCGTCTTCCCGTTCCTGGCCTCCGAATTGGGGGCGGACTGGGCGCTCGGCCCGATGTACGCCGCCTCCGCCCTCGGCGCCCTGCTGGTCGGCGCCACCAGCGGCTGGACCTCCCGCGTCCACCGGCACGGGCGGCTGCTGGTGGCCGCCGCCGTCGGCTGGGGCGCGGCGATGGCGCTCGCCGGACTGACCGAACACATCGGGCTGGTGCTGCTCGGCCTGGCGCTGGCCGGCGGCGCCGACGAGATCAGCGGGCTCGCCCGCTCGACCATGTGGAACCAGTCCATCCCCGACGAGTTGCGCGGGCGGATGGCCGGCGTCGAACTGCTCAGCTACTCCGTCGGCCCGCAGCTCGGCCAGGTCCGGGCCGGCACCATGGCCGGGCTGGTCGGCGTGCGCGCCGCCGTCTGGGCCGGCGGCGTCGCCTGCGTGGTCGCCGTGCTCGCGGTCGCCGCCGCCCTCCCGAAGCTGCTCGGCTACGACGACCGCACCGACCCCCACGCCGCCGCCGTCCGCGCCGAGCACGAGCGCGCCGAACGGGAGGCCGCCCCGACGGCGTGACGAGCCGCCGGGCGGGCTACTCGGCGTCGTCCTTCGGCTTGTCGCTCCAGCGCGGGTCGTTCTGCCACTCGCGGTTGCGCTCGTCGGCGATGCGCAGTGCCTGGGCGGCCTCCTCGGGGGTGGCGTACGGGCCCAGGCGGTCCTTCGCCGGGCACTCCGGGCCCTCTTCGACCTTGTTGTGCTTGATGCAGTAGAACCACTCGCCGGGTTTGCCGGTCGGCTTGCGGTTGAATCCGAGGGGCATGGCGCTCTCCCGTTCAGAAGGCCAGAAGGATGGGTCGGTACCGATCATTCCCCGCCCCGGCCCGGGCCGCACACCCCCCGGGGGCCCCGGGGACCGGCGACTAGACTCGCGGCATGGCTCTCGTACCCGGCATCCAGTCCCCCACCCGCAAGGTCCCGGCGCACATCGCGCGCCCCGAGTACGTCGGCAAGTCCGCGCCGACGCCGTACACCGGGCCCGAGGTGCAGACCGCCGAGACGATCGAGAAGATGCGGATCGCGAGCGGGATCGCCGCCCGGGCGATGGAGGAGGCGGCCAAGCTGATCGCCCCCGGCGTCACCACCGACGCGCTGGACGCCGTCGCCCACGCCTACATGTGCGACCACGGCGCCTACCCGTCCGACCTCGGTTACCGGGGCTTCCCCAAGTCCGTCTGCACCTCGATCAACGAGGTGATCTGCCACGGCATCCCGGACTCGACGGTGCTCCAGGACGGCGACATCGTCAACATCGACGCCACCGCGTACATCCACGGGGTGCACGGCGACCTCAACGCCACCTACCTGGTCGGTGACGTGGACGAGGAGTCCCGGCTGCTGGTCGAGCGCACCCGGGAATCCCTCGCCCGGGCGATCAAGGCGGTCAAGCCGGGTCGTCAGATCAACGTCATCGGGCGGGTCATCGAGTCCTACGCCAAGCGCTTCGGGTACGGCGTGGTGCGGGACTTCACCGGACACGGCATCAACACGTCGTTCCACTCCGGCCTGATCATCCCGCACTACGACAGCGAGCGGGCCACCGAGGTGATCAAGCCGGGCATGACCTTCACCATCGAGCCGATGCTGACCCTGGGCACCTACGACTACGAGATCTGGGAGGACGGCTGGACGGTCGTCACCAAGGACCGCAAGCGAACCGCCCAGTTCGAGCACACCCTGGTGGTCACGGCGGACGGCGCGGAGATCCTCACCCTGCCGTGACCGGGGCACGGCCGGCGTGACCCGCGCCGCCCGGTGGGCGCCCTAGCCGATCAGCCACTGCTCCTCGGCGACGGCGCCCACCTCGGTGCAGGCGTCGGTGAGCACGTCCAGTACCCGCAGCGGGTCCGGCAGCGGCTGCTCGGGCCCGCGCAGCCACCTCACGTGGGAGCCGTCCGGCAGCGCGGCCGGCGGCAGCAGGGTGTACGAGCCGCGGCAGTGCCAGCGCAGGCCGGGGTGCTCGGACATGGTGTCCGGGGTGGAGTCGAGCGCACTCGGCCACCACTCGTCCTCGTCCTGGGGGGTGCCGCGGGTGGCGGTGAAGAACAGGTAGCGGTCCTCGCCGACGGCGGCGACCGGGCCCTCGACGCCCAGTGCGGTCAGCCGCTCCAGCGCCAGCCGTCCGGCCTCCGCCGGGACGTCCAGCACGTCGTGCACCCGGCCGGTGGCGGTGATGAAGTTGGCCTGCGGGTCGCGGGCGAGCCAGCGGGAGAGCTGCTCGGGGTCGGTGGTGGCCTGGGTCTGCCAGGCGAAGGAGACCGGGTGCTGGGCGGGGGCCGGGCAGGCCACCCGGTCGCAGGAGCACCGGTAGCCGGCCGGGTGGGCGGCGGGCGCGAGCGGGAATCCGGCGCGCGCGGCGCCGAGCAGCTGATCGAGTCCGGCGGCCGGGTCGTCGGCGCCCCCCGCCCGCTGGCGTTCACGCTTCTGCCACCAGGTCGTCCACCTGCTGCCGGCTTCCATCGGGCCCCTTCCGCGCAACTGCCGTGCCTGGTGCGACACAGCGTTCGACGTACCACTCGACGCAACGCACGGCGCCCCCGACTGCTTCCCGGGGTGCTCGGCCCTGACGTCCGCGCCCTGTCGGCCGTGGACCGGGGTCACCGGGCGGCCGACGCCCGGGTCACGGTACGCAGTCGCGGCAGCACGCTGTCCGCGCCAAATCGGCCGGAGGGCGCGCGGATTCGCGCCTCGCCCGGCCCGTACGGGCCCGCTGACCCGGGTGGACCCCGAGGGCGTAACAGGAAGGATAAGGGTGCGGAGGGCCTCCGGATGACCGGGGGCGGTGCCTCTCCGGTCACACTCGCGGTGACGCCCACGGGCGCACCCCGGGCACACTCCCGGCACGCCGCCCGCACGCGACGTCCCGCCCGCCCTCCCGTCCGGGAGCCCCCGGTCGTCCCGGCGCTCCCCCGCAGGCACCCCGTCCGGCGCCCCGGGCACGGCCCCGGCCCTGGTCCCGGTCCCGGTCCGGCGCGGAGGTGAGACCCTGGGGGGATGAAGAGCGCGGACACCGAATTCGTCGGCGGGCCCCTGGACGGGACGATCCTGCCCATCCCCCTGGGGCCGATGCTCGGCGTGCCCAAGAAGTACAAGGTTCCGGTCCCCGCGCACGGCGAGGCCGCCGCGCGCACACTGGTGTACGTCCGGAGCAAGCAGGTTCGGGGCCTGAGCTGGTTCTGGCGCTACGAGTACGACGAGGCGGCCACCGTCCGCGCCTCCGGCTGACGGGCCGCGCGCTTCGCCGTCGCCCTGCGTTGCTCCGTGTTGCCCTGCGTTGCCCTTCGTTCGCCTCCCGGGGAGGTCGGCATGGCGAGGACGGTACGGCACCCGAGGAGCCGCTCCCGGGCGGTGGAGCACCACAACCGGCAGGTCGCGGGCGTCACCGGGGTGCTGCTCCTGGTGGTGTGCCTCTACAGCGTGGCCATCGGGCCGAACGCCTGGCTCTGGTTCGGCTGGGCGGTGCTGCTGCTGGTGTCCGTGGCGCTGTTCACGGTCCGGCTGTGAAGGCCGTGAGCGCCCGAGGCCCATGAACCCCGCGAGGCCCGTACGGCCCTCCCCCGGACCGCCCGGGCAGCGGCACCGCCCGCCCCCTTCTCCCGCGGGTTCTTCCCCCGGCTTCTCCCCCCGGGCCGGTCAGTCGTCCTCGGCGAGGATGAGGTACAGCTTCTTGCGGGCCTCGGTCAGTACGGTCAGGCCCTTGGCGCGCTGCGCCTCGGTGCCGGTGGCCATGACCTGCCGGATCGCCTGGTCGACGGCGGCGAGTGCCTGGCCGACCTCCTGGACGGCCTCCCAGTCGACCTCCCGGCCGGCCTCCGCCCACGGTTCGGCCGGCCCGGCGTCGGCCTCGGCCCGGCCCGCGTCGGTGAGCGAGACCAGCCGCTTGCCGCCGACCTCCTGCGCGGTGATCAGGCCCTCCTCCTCCAGCAGCTGGAGGTTGGGGTAGATCGATCCCGGGCTGGGCCGCCAGGCCCCTCCGGTCCGCTCGGTGATCTCGGCGATCATCTCGTAGCCGTGCATCGGCCGCTCCTTGAGCAGCGCCAGCAGCGAGGCCCGGACGTCACCGCGCCGGGCCCGCCCGCCGCGCCGGCCGTGCGGACCTCCTCGCCGGCCGCCGTGGCCGCCGAAGCCGTGCCCGAACGGGCCGCCCATCGGCCGGCCGGGGCCGCCGCCGCCGAACGGCGGGCCGAACCCGCCGAACGCCTCCCGGCCCTCGACGCCCTCCCCGGGCATCCCCCGGAACTCGGGGCCCGGGCCGCGGCGCCGGCCGCCGCCCGGGCCGCCTCCGCGCGGGCCTTCCCAGCGGAATCGCATTCCTTGACCTTCCGAGCGCATCGCGCCCACCTCCGTCTCCACGGTTCGACGAGGCAGTCGAGTTACTGTCTCGATAGCTCGACGATATATCGGCGACTGTCGCTCGTCAACGGATTCCGACACGCCCACGGAGCACGACGCATCCCCCGTCCAGCCGCTACGGTGGCGGGCATGGCCGCAGAACGAGACCTCGCGACGCTGCTGCGCGCAATGAGCCCGCAGCTCAACCCGGGGCGGTACGTCTACTGCACGCTCCCCGCCCGGGTGCCCGCCGGCATGCGGCCGGTGGTGACCGTCGCCGAACCCGAGGGGGTGACGATGGTGGTCGCCCAGGAGGAGGCGGACGCGCTCGGGCTGCGCTACGAGTACGTGGCGGCCTGGATCACCCTGCGGATCCACTCGGCGCTGGAGGCCGTCGGGCTGACCGCCGCGGTGTCCGGCCGGCTCGCCGAGGAGGGCATCAGCTGCAACGTGGTGGCCGGTTTCCACCACGACCACCTGTTCGTCGCCGCCGACGACGCCGACCGCGCCGTCCGCGCCCTGGAGGATCTCTCCGCCCGCTCCGCCTGAGCCCCCGCCGCTCGCCCCGGGTGGCCGCCGCCGACCGGGCCTTCGACACTGGGAGACGAGCCGCCCCGCCGGGACGGCCCCACCGGAAGGAGACGGCCGCCATGGCCATCTGCGTCACCTGCGGCAACGACTACTGGCTGGCCTTCGAGATCAAGACGGTCACCGGCGACACCTACACCTTCGACAGCTTCGAGTGCGCCATGGAGAAGCTCGCCCCGCGCTGCGAACAGTGCGACGTGCGCATCGTCGGCCACGGCGTCGAAGTCGCCGGCATGTTCTTCTGCTGCGCCAACTGCGCCCGCGTCAACGGCGGCCTCGGCGACCAGATCCGCGACGCCGTCGGCGCCCGCCCCGCCTGACCCGGCGGGGCCCCGCCGGACGGCGGGGAGGGAAAGGGGCGGAAGAGTCGGCCTGTACGCCGGGTTCTGTCTCCCGGGTTGCTTGCGCGGCCCGGGGAGGCGGCCATCCATCTAGGGCTGCCGTTGCCGACAGCCTCGTGCGGTCCACCCGCGGACTCGGGCGAGCAGCCTTCAAACGTCCGCGCACGGTACCCGAGGGCACCGATCTTGACCTTGCTCCAGGTGGGGTTTACCTAGCCGGCCGAGTCACCCCGGTCGCTGGTGGTCTCTTACACCACCGTTTCACCCTTACCCACCACGAAAAGCGGTGGGCGGTCTGTTTTCTGTGGCACTGTCCCGCGGGTCACCCCGGGTGGGCGTTACCCACCACCCTGCTCTGTGGAGCCCGGACGTTCCTCGGCGGGTCTGGGACCCGTCGCGACCGCCCGGCCGGCTCTTCCGCCGTAGTGGTCATGGTAGCCGCTCGGGCGGCGCCTCCCGTACACCGGACCGGACGGCCGGCGGCTCGGCGCCGAGGCGGGCGGCCACCCGGGCGGCCGTCGCGCTCGCCCAGGCCGTGGTGGTGACCAGGCCCAGGACGAGGACGGCGCCGCCGAGGCCGACCAGGATCCACCAGCCGGCGTGGCTGGCCCGGGCGAAGCCGGTCGCGACCGGCCCGACCACGGCCGAGGCGACGACCGTGCCGATCACCGCCACGCCCAGCGACTGGCCGATCTGACGGCTGGTCGAGGCGACCGCGGCCGCCACGCCCGCCTGGGCGCGCGGCATGCCGGACACCGCGGCGTTGGTGATCGGCGCGTTGACCATGCCGAAGCCGAAGCCGAACAGCCCGTACGCGGCCAGCAGCAGGGCGGGCGGGGAGTCGGCGGCGAGCCGGGTCAGCAGCAGCCCGCTCGCGGCGAGGCCGAGCCCGGCCGCGACCAGCGGCAGGCGCGGGCCCCGGCTCGCGACGATCCGCCCGGACAGCGGCGCGCAGACCAGCATCATCCCGGCCATCGGCAGCGTCCACAGGCCGGCCTCGACCGGGCCGTAGTGGCGGACGTCCTGGAGGTAGAGGGTGTTGAGGAAGAGGAAGCCGCCGAGCGCGGCGAAGGCGCAGACCGCGGTGACGGTGGCGCCGGTGAACGGCGCGCTGGCGAAGAACCGCGGGTCCACCAGCGGCTCGGCCACCCGGCGCTCCCAGAGCGGGAAGGCGATCAGCGCGGCCCCGGCGGTGGAGGCCAGCGCGAGGATCAGCGGGGACGTCCAGCCGTTGGCCGGCCCCTCGATGATCGCGGCGGTGCCGCAGCCGAGCAGCACGATCATCAGCAGTTGCCCGACCGGGTCCAGCCGGCGCGGCCGGGGCGCCCGGGACTCGGGCACGAAGCGGGCGGTCAGCGCGATGGCGGCGAGCGCCACCGGAACGTTGATCAGGAAGATCGACGGCCAGCCCGCGCCGTCCACCAGGAAGCCGCCGAGCAGCGGGCCGAGCGCCATCGAGATGCCGACCACGCCGCCCCAGACACCGATCGCCCGGGCCCGCTCCTTCGGGTCGGTGAAGGTGTTGGTGATGATCGACATCGCCACCGGGTTGAGCATCGAGCCGCCCACCGCCTGGAGCGCCCGGAACGCCACCAGCCAGCCCAGGCTCGTCGCCTGGCTGCACAGCAGCGAGCCGAGCGCGAAGCAGACCAGCCCGGTCTGGAACACCCGGCGGCGACCGAAGCGGTCGGCCACCGAGCCGAACAGCATCAGCAGCGAGGCCAGCACCAGGGTGTAGGCGTCGATGATCCACTGCAGCCCGGACGCCGGGGCGCCCAGGTCCCGCTGGATCACCGGCAGGGCGATGTTCACCACGGTGTTGTCGAGGCCGACGATGAACAGGCTCAGGCAGCAGATCGCCAGGACGAGCAGACGGCGGCGGGGGCCGGGCGCGGGCCCGGGGGCAGGCACGGGCGCGGCGGCGGCGCGGGGCTGGGGGGCGGGCACGGACCGATCCTCCCACCGCGGGGCGGCCCGGGGCGGGTTGGCGGCGCGTCCGGGTGGCGCGTCCGGGTGGCGCCTCCCGGGCCGCGACGCCCCCGGCCGGAGGGGGTGGCGCGGCCCGGCGGCCCCGGCGGGGCTCAGCGCCCCAGCAGGGACTTCAGGTCCTTGGCGGCGAGCGCGACCGCGTCGTCGTAGCCCCCGGTGGCGAGCCGGAGCATGAAGGCCACGGCGTCGTCCGGGTGCGGGTCGGTGTACGGCTCGCCGTTGTAGTCCAGGAACAGCAGCATCGCCTCGAAGGCGGTGCGCTTGTTGCGGTCGATCAGGGGGTGGTTGCGGGCCAGGCTCTGGCCGAGGGCCGCCGCCTTGGACCAGAGGTCCGGGTAGGCGTCCTCGCCGAACAGGCTCGCCTGCGGGCGGGCGATCGCCGAGAGCAGGCCGCCGAGGTCGCGGACGGTCTCCGGACCGCCGGCGAGGTAGGTGACGTCGTCGAGGTCCAGGTACTCGGTCACAGGTCCTTGAGCCTCTCCAGCGTCTCCGCGTTGGCGGTGCGGATCCGGGCCACCATGGCCGCCCGGCGCTCGGCCCTGCTCTCCCGACCGGCCTCCGGAGCGGTCGGCCCGGTGAGCGCCCTGGGGACGTCGGACTGGCGGACCTCGAAGGCGAGTTCGGCGGTGTCCGCGCCGTCCGGCGCCCCGGTCACCCGTACCCGCCCGGCCATCACCGCCTGCGCGGCCGCCCGCAGCGCGAACTCCAGTGCCGTCCGGGTCTCGGCCGGCAGGCCGGCGGGCAGGCGCACGGACAGGGACTCCTCCACGGCGTCGTCGTCGCCGGGCACCAGGTCCAGGGGTCGCAGGGTCATCGCACTCACTCTCCTCGCCGCTCACCGTACTGGTGAACGCCCGGGTGCCCCACCGAATTGCCGGCCGCGCCCGCCCGCTGCGGGGCGGGGGCAGGAGCGGGAGCGGCGGGGTCCGTACGGCGGGCGCAGTAGGGTTGCGGGGTTCGTGTGCCACAGATCGTCGAGGAGTCCGCTGTGCTGGTGCTGTTGCCGCCCTCGGAGGGCAAGGCCGGATCCGGGGACGGCGGGCCGGTGGCGCTGGAGCGGCTGTCGCTGCCCGGGCTGACGGCGGCGCGCGGCGCGGTACTGGACGCGCTGGTGCGCCTGTGCCGGGGCGACGAGGACACCGCCGCCGAGGTGCTCGGTCTCTCCCCCGGCCTGCGCGGCGAGATCGCCAAGAACGCCGGACTGCCGACGGCCGGGGCCCGCCCGGCGGGCGAGGTGTACACCGGGGTGCTGTTCGACAACCTCGGCCTGGCCACCCTGGACGCCGCCGCGTACGACCGGGCCGAGCGCTCGCTGCTGGTCTTCTCCGGCCTCTGGGGCGCCGTGCGGATCTCCGACCGGATCCCGTCCTACCGCTGCTCGATGGGCGTGAAGCTCCCGGAGCTGGGGGCGCTCGGCGCGTACTGGCGGAGCGTGACGGCCCCCGTGCTCCCGGAGGTCGCGGACGGGCTGGTGCTGGACCTGCGCAGCTCCGCGTACGCGGCGGCGTGGAAGCCGGCCGGCGAGGTGGCCTCCCGGACCGCGACCGTCCGGGTGCTCCAGGAGCGCGACGGCAAGCGCACCGTGGTCAGCCACTTCAACAAGGCGACCAAGGGCCGGATCGTCCGGGACCTGCTGCTCGCCGGGGCCGAGCCGAAGACCCCCGGCGAGCTGATGGACGCGCTGCTGGAGCTGGGCCACCAGGTCGAGCTCGCGGCGGAGGGCACGGCGCGCAAGCCGTGGCAGCTGGACGTGGTGGTCACGGACGTGCACTGAGCACGTCCGTGACCGGCGGATCAGCGCAGGTGCGAGGTGTCGTTGAGCAGCCGCAGCGAGGCGTTGCCGTCCGCGTAGTACTGGACGGCGCAGATCGAGGCGGCGGACAGCTCCATCCGGTACATGGAGTCCGGCGGGGCGCCGAGCGCCAGCCGGACCAGGGTCTTGATCGGGCTGACGTGCGAGACCACCAGGACCGTCTTCCCCGCGTACCGGGCGAGGATCTTGTCCCGGGCGACGCCGGCCCGGTGGGTGAGCGTGGTGAAGCTCTCGCCGCTGCCGGTCGGCCTGGCCTTGGCGGAGCCGAGCCAGGCGGTCAGGTCGTCCGGGTACCGCTCCCGCACCTCGGCGAAGGTCAGGCCCTCCCAGTCGCCGAAGTCGACCTCGCGCAGCCCGTCCTCGTACCGGACCTCCAGGCCGAGCCGGGCGGCGACGGTCTCGGCGGTCTGCCGGGTGCGGCGCATCGGGGAGGCGACGACCGCCTGGACGCTGCCGCGCGCGGCCAGCGCCTCGGCGGCCCGCTCGGCCTGCCAGCGGCCCTTGTCGGAGAGCTCCGGGTCGCTGCCGCCGCTGCCGGAGAAGCGCTTCTCCGGGGTGAGCGGGGTCTCGCCGTGGCGCAGCAGGACGAAGGTGGTGGGGGTGCCGAGGTCGGCCGGGGCCGCCCAGCCGGCCTTGGGCGCGGCGGTCTCCAGCGGGGGTTCCTCGACGGCGGCCGCCGGCTTGCGGGGCTCCCACTGGCGCCCGGCCTTGCCAGCGTCCATCGCCTCGTTGGCCAGCCGGTCGGCGTCCTTGTTCCGCTCGCGCGGGATCCAGGTGTACGTGACCCGGGCGCGCGGGAAGACGGTGCGCGCCTCGGCGGCGAGCGGCTGCATGTCGGGGTGCTTGATCTTCCAGCGCCCGGACATCTGCTCGACGACCAGCTTGGAGTCCATCCGGACGTCCACCGAGGCGTCCGGGTCCAGCTCGCGGGCCGCCTTGAGCCCGGCGATCAGGCCCTTGTACTCGGCCACGTTGTTGGTGGCGTGGCCGATGAACTCGGCGGCCTCGGCGACGATCTGCCCGGTGTCCCCGTCACGGACCACCGCGCCGTAGCCGGCCGGCCCCGGGTTGCCCCGGGACCCGCCGTCAGCCTCGACGACGAAACGCGCCGCCACCGGCTCAGACGCCCGAGTCGGAGGTGCGGACCAGGATCCGCGAGCAGTTCTCGCAACGGACCACCTTGTCGGCCGGCTCGGCCTTGATGGCGTTCAGTTCGGTGATGGAGAACTCGGTGCGGCAGCCCTCGCAGCGGCGCTGGTAGAGACGGGCCGCGCCGACGCCGCCCTGGGTCTCGCGCAGCTTGGCGTACACCTTCAGCAGGTCGGCGGGGATGACGGTGGCGACGGTCTCGCGGTCGCGCTTGACCTTGTCGGCCTCGCTGTCGATCTCGGCGAAGGAGGCGTCGCGGCGGCCCTCGGCCTCCTTGAGCACGATGGTGGAGTGCTCCAGGCGGGCGGACAGCTCCTCGACCCGGGTGTTGGCGCTCTCCTGGCGCTCCATGATCTCCAGCACGACCTCCTCCAGGTCGCCCTGACGCTTGGCGAGCGAGCCGATCTCGTGCTGGAGGTTCTCCAGGTCCTTCGGCGAGGTGATCGCGCCGGAGTCCAGGCGCTGCTGGTTGCGGGCGGCACGGGAGCGGACCTGCTCGACGTCCTGCTCGGCCTTGGTCAGCTCGCGGGCGGTGTCGCCCTTCTGGGCCTCGGCGGCGACGACGAGGTCCTTGAGCGCGGTGTGGTCGGCGGTGGCCTTGTCGATCTCGGCGTGCTCGGGCAGGCTCCGGCGCCGGTGGGCCAGCTGGTCGAGCTTCGAGTCGATGGCCTGGAGGTCGAGCAGGCGGATCTGGTCGGCGGGCGCGGCGTTCAAGCGGAGAGCTCCTGTGAATCGGGTCAGGCGGTGAAGGACATGGGGGCGTGCGCGGTCCACGGGTCGGTGACCCGGTGGGAGACCTTGGTCTCCACGGCCCAGCCGCGCTTGTCGGCGACGGCCAGCAGGGCCCGCTCGGCCAGGGTGAGCCAGGGCCACTCGGTGGCCCAGTGGGCGGCGTCGAGCAGCGCGACGGGCGCCGCCTCGGCGGCCTCGGAGGCCGGGTGGTGACGCAGGTCGGCGGTCAGGTAGGCGTCCACGCCGGCCGCCCGGACGTCGGCGAAGAGGCTGTCGCCCGAGCCGCCGCACACCGCGACCCGGCTGACCAGCCGGGTCGGGTCGCCGGAGACGCGGACGCCGGCGGCGGTGGCGGGCAGGCCCTTCGCCACCTGCGCGGCGAAGGCGGAGAGGGTCAGCGGGGGCTCCAGCAGGCCGATCCGGCCGGTGCCGCGGCGGCCCAGCGGGTCGGTCGGGTCCGGTACCAGCGGGCCGGTGACCCGCAGGCCCACCGCCTCGGCGAGCGCGTCCGAGACGCCGGGGTCGGCGTGGTCGGCGTTGGTGTGGGCGACGTGCAGGGCGATGCCGTTGGTGATCAGCGTGTGCACCACCCGGCCCTTGAAGGTGGTGGCGGCGACGCTGGTGGTGCCGCGCAGGTAGAGGGGGTGGTGGGTGACCACGAGGTCGGCGCCCCACTCCACGGCCTCGTCGACGACCGCCTGGACGGGGTCGACGGCGAAGAGCACGCGGTTGACCTCGGCCTGAGGGTCCCCGCAGACCAGGCCGACGGCGTCCCAGGACTCCGCCCACTGCGGCGGGTAGACCTCTTCGAGCGCGGTGATGACGTCGGACAGTTTCGGCACCTGTCGAGACTACCGTGCGCGCGGGCGCGGTCGGGCCTCGGCCGTTCGGCGGGCTGCCGGGGGAGTCGCCGCGGCTGTTCGGACGCGGGAGCTGTGGGCGTACGGGTGCGCGTCAATCTGTGACGGGAGGCGCCCGACGGGCCCGCGCGCTCCGTACGCGGTCGCGCGCCGGGCGCCCGTTACTCACAGCAGGGTTCTCGTACGAATTCGAAATCACGCCTTGATCACCCTTACGAGTGAAGTGACCGGCTCTGCATTGAGGCTTCGGTTGGCTCGAAAGTAACTTCACTCCTGCGAACGGGAGTTGCACCGGCGGCAGCCACGACCCGGAGTCGGGCGGATGCCGCGCGGGCCGGACGGGATCCGGGTGGGCACTCCCGTGCCGGGGCGGCACCGCCGCCCCCTCCGGGGAAACCGATCGGGCCGGGCCGCCGCCCCGGGTGCCGCGAGCAGTGGACACCCGGCGCGGCGGCGGAGACGAAGGGATGTGGTGGCGAATGAGGGCGGGCACATCGCTGCGTGCGGCCGGGGGCAGGGGATCGGTGGAGCGCGGACCGGATGCGGCGGGTTCGCGGCCGGAGACGACACGGGCGGCACTGACCGGTGCCGGAGGCCGGGGAGGCGGCGGTGACCGGGACGTCACCGTCGGCGGCTTCCGGCGCACGGCCAGGCCGCCCGTGTCCTCTCCGCGCGTTCCTGCCCCTTCTTCCGGCGCCGCCCCTTCTTCCGGCAAGGCGCTTCCCTCCGCGCCTGCCCCTTCCTCTTCCTCCGCTTCCGCCGCGGCCCCTTCGGTCGGGGCGAAGCGCCGGGGCGGGGTGCTGCTGGCCGGGCGGTACGCGCTGACCGCCGCCGTCCGGCACGGCGCGAAGGGCGGGGTGTTCCTCGGCCGGGAGGTGTCGAGCGGTGCCGAGGTCGTGGTCAAGCAGGCCCGGGCGCACACGGGGGTGGACCGGGCCGGCACCGACGCCCGCGACGCGCTGCGGCACGAGGCCGCGCTGCTCGCCCGGCTGGCGGGGCAGGGCCTGGCGCCGCTCGCCGTCGAACTGATCGAGCAGGAGGACTCCGTCTTCCTGGTGCAGGAACGAATCGCCGGGCAGCCCCTGGACGGCTGGGTGGCCGCGCGGCTGCGGCGCGACGGCCGCCCCGACGTCGACTGGGCCGAGGCCGGGCCGGTGGCGCACGGACTGCTCGACCTCGTCGAACAGGTGCACGCCCAGGGGCTGGTGCTGCGCGACCTCTCCCCCGGCAACGTCATGGTCCGCCCGGACGGCACGCTGCGGCTGGCCCACCTCGAACTCGCCGCCGAAACCGGACGGCCCGCGGGCTCGGCCGGCGCCCCCGGCTACCGCGCCCCCGAGCACGGGCCCGGCCGGCTCGCCGCCGCCGACCGCGGCCGCGTCGCCGATCCGGCCGTCGACCTGTACGCCCTCGGCGGACTGCTCTTCCTGCTGGCCACCGGCCACGACCCGCTGCTGTCCGAGGACCTCCCGCAGGCCCGCCCGGTCGCCGAACGCCTCGGCCGCTGGCTCGCCCTCGCGGCCAGGACCGGCGGGACGGCCCGGCGGCTGGCGCCGGCGATCCTCGGGCTGCGCGCCGAGCATCCGCGGCAGCGGTGGGGAGTGGCCCGGGTGCGGGCGGCGCTGCACGACGACCTCCTGGTGCTCCCGGACGGGACCGGGGCCCGCCGCGCCCCCGGCTACGGCACCGGCGCGGCAGGCCCGCCGGCCTTCCTGCCGCGGCTGCGCCACGGCGGCCCCCGGCTCCGGCCGGACACGACAGCCCCGTCCGGCGCCGCGCGCCCGGCCGGCACCACCGGGGTGAGCGGAGCATGAACGTGGCCACCCGGACCGTGACCCAGGCCCTGCGCCGGCTGAGCTTCGCCTTCGCCGCCGACGGCAGCCACGCCGCCTGCCTCGCCTCCTCCGCCGACAGCGGCTGGTACGTGGAGAGCTGGCGGCTTCCGCAGGACGGCGGGCCGGCCGCGCCGACCGCACTGGCACTGCCCGGCAACCGCTCGGAGAGCCTGCGCTCACAGCTGGTCGCCCTGCCGGACGGCTCGGTGCTGATCTGCCGGCACGACGGCGACCGGCACGATCTGGCCCGCCTGACGCCGGGCGAAAGCCCCGCCGTGGAACAGCCGTTGGGTGCGCTCAGGATGGCCGGACTGCGGGTGCTGCCGCTCCCGGCACCGGCCGGGGCCGGGCCGCGGACGCCGGTGGCGGTCGCCCTCGGCAGCGACACCCGCCCGGCGACCACCGCCTGGCTGGTGCGGACGGACGGCAGCGAGCCCGAACAGGTCGCCGAGATCCCCGGGTTGCACGGCGGCGGCACCTGGCTCGACCGTACGGGCACGCTGCTCGCGCTGGACCGGGTGAACGACGGCCTGGTCCGCAGCGTGGTGCTCGACCTGCGCACCGGCCGCACCACCCCGCTGCTGGAGATCGGCCCGCACAGCAACGACCGCCTCGTCCTGTTCGACCCGGAAAGCCGGTTCGCGATGGTGCGCAGCGACGCGCCCGGCGCCGACCGGCTCGGCTGGGGCCTCCTCGGCACCGGGGAGCCGCTGCGGTTCCCGGAGTGCCTGCACGTCGCGGGCATGCTCCTGCGGCCGGTGGCCCTGCGGGTGGCGGCGGACGGCCCCCGGGTCGCGGTGCAGATCGACCACGGCGCGGGCTCGACACTCGCGCTGTGGCGGCCCGCCGCCGGACGGCTGGACCCGCTGCCGGCGCCGCCCGGGCGGCTCGGCGCGGTCGGCCACTGGGGCGAGGCCGGGCTTCGGCTGCCGTACTCCTCGCCCGACCGTCCGACGGCGCTGGCCACCCTGGACGTCGACGCGCTGCTGGCGCACGGCCCGCTCCCGGCCGCCTCCGCCCCGGTACCGCTGCCGCTTCAACTCGCGCCGCTGGCCTCGGGGTTGCCCGGCCCGTGGCGGGACACCGTCCTGCCCTGGCAGCCCGGCGGGATGCGCCCGGTACGGACCACACCGCCCGGCTGGCGGCTGGACGGCAGCACCCCGCCCGGCGACGGCGGCCGCTGGCAGCCCGCACAGAGCCTCGAACTTGCGGGCCCGGCAGGCCCGTTGGAGGCCGTGGTGTACGGCGGGGACACCTGGCTGAGCAGCCCGCACCTGGTGCTGGCGCTGCACGGCGGCCCGGCGGACGCCTGGCGGCTGGAGTTCGACCCGGCGCTGCAGCGGATGGCCGCCGAGGGCCTGGCGGTGGTCGCGCCCAACCAGCGCGGCTCCACCGGCTACGGCGTGGCGCACGCGCTGGCCATCCGGGGCGCCTGGGGCGGCCCCGACCTGGACGACGTCCTGTACCTGCTGGACGGCATCGCGGGCCAGCGCGCCGCTCTTGGCCTGGAGCCGCCCGCCCTCTTCGGGGTCAGCTACGGCGCCTTCCTGGCGCTGCTGGCGGCCGCGCACGCGCCGGCCGGGCAGGTCGCCCGCTGCGCGGTGGTCGCACCGTTCCTGTCCGGCGCCCGGCTGCTGGCCGAAGCAGCGCCCCCCGTAGGGGCGTTGGCCACCCGCCTGGGCGGTGGCGAGCCGATCGCCGACGCCCGCGGACCGCGCGACGTCCTGCAACTCGCACACCGGCTGAGCGCGCCGCTGCTGATGGTGCACGGCAACCGGGACGAGGTGGTACCGGTGAGCCAGTCCCGGTCGCTGCGGCACGAACTGCTGCGGATCGGCCGGGTCGAGGGCGAGGACTTCCGGTACGTCGAGGCGGCGGGCTCCGGGCACGAGGTGCTCGCCGACGAGGGCGCCGCCGTCCTGCACGAGCTGCTGGCCACGTTCCTGCGGACCGGCCGTCCGGGCTGATCCGCCGCCCGCCCGCCGAAGATCACGGACTCCCGGACCCTCCCGCGCGGCCGGGCGGCCCCGACGCCGCGCTGGGCGATCCGAGTGAACTCTCCGCAGGTGAGCGCGGGCTGTCGGCCCGGTCCGGCGACCCTCGGGCACCGCCCCGGTCCACCGCGAGCCGGTGCGCCGCCGGCCCGGCTCCGGGCCCCGGACCAGCACGGGACTCGCGTCAGGATCTCGATAGGATCTCGCCCGTCCCGGCCGTTATGGTGGCCGGGGCACGGGCCGTGATCACCGGCTACGGGCGCGTACCGAGCACCCGATCGGGGACCCGACCGTGCGCCACCGGCGCCGGCCGGGCGCCGATGACCCGCACCCTCCGCACGGAAAAGACGAATCTCATGTCCGACACCCTCACCGACACCACCGGACCCGCGGTCACCGGGACCGACGCCGACGAGAAGACGGCCAAGGACACCGGGTCGCACGGCCGCCACCGCGGTGGCTCCGCCGACGACGACAGCCCGGAGACCGACCCGCACGGCCGCCACCGCGCGGCCGGCGCGCGAGGCTGACCGCACCACCACCAGGGCGTCGGCACCAAGGGCACCGCGCAGCAGCACCGCACGGCGGTGCCGCGCCCGAGGGCCCGCCGGGAGAGCACGGACTCCCCCGGCGGGCCCTCGCTCTTCCCCGGGCCCCGCCCGGCCGTCCCCGGAGCCGCCCCCGGCCCGGCCCTCAGTCCATCGTGACGACCGTCCGCAGCGCCTCGCCGCTGCGCATCTGCGCGATCGCCTCGTTGACGTCCGCGAGCCCCACCCGGTGGGTGACCATCCCGTCGAGGTCGATCCGCCCGGCCCGCCAGAGGTCGACCACCAGCCCGATGGTGCGCGTCACCGTCGCCCCGCCGTACAGCGAGGGCAGCAGGCGCTTCTCGTTGAAGAACAGCTCGCCCATGGTGAACTGCGCGAGGTCGTCCTGCGCGCCCGCGCCGATGACCACCACCGCGCCGCCGCGCCGGGCGGCCTCGTAGCCGGCCCGGACGGTGGCCGCGCGGCCGACCGCCTCGAAGACGTAGTCGAAGCCGCCGCCGGGCAGCTTCTTGGCCGCCGCCTTCAGTTCCTCGGGCGCGATCGCCTCGGTGGCGCCGAAGGCCAGGGCGCGCTCGCGGCGCGAGGCCACCGGGTCGACGACGGTGATCCGGCCGGCGCCGCAGACCCGGGCGCCCTGCACGGTGGCCACGCCGACCCCGCCCGCCCCGATCACCGCGACGGAGGCGCCGGGCTCGACCCGGGCGGTGTTCACGGCGGCGCCGATGCCCGTGGTCACGCCGCAGCCGATCAGCGCGGCGGCCTCGTAGGGGAGGTCGGCGGGCACCTTGATGACGGCGTTCGCCGCGACCACGACCTCGTCGGCGAAGGCCCCGGTGCCGTAGAAGCCGGAGGCGTTCAGCTCGCCCTCGGCGATCCGGAAGCCCGGGGCGCCGAGGCCGCGCAGGCTGGCGATGCACAGGTGGCCGCGGTCCCGGCGGCAGTGGTCGCAGCGGCCGCACGGGGCCATCCAGCAGAGCACCACCCGGTCACCGGCGGCGAGGTCGGTGACGCCCTCGCCCACCTCCAGCACGTCCCCGGCGCCCTCGTGCCCGGGGACGAACGGCGCGGGCTGCGGCAGCACGCCGCTCATCGCGGAGAGGTCCGAGTGGCAGAGGCTGGCGGCGCGCATCCGGACCCGTACGGTGCCCGGCCCGAAGCCCACGGCGGTCACGTCCTCGCGGACGTCGAGGGTCTCCTGGCCGGTCTTGTGCAGGACGGCTGCGCGCATGGTGCTGCTCCCGGGGTGCCTGGTGTTCCTCGGATCGGCGGTCGCGCCGATTCTGGCACGGGCGGCGCGGCGCGACGAGAACGCGTTCCACAACAAGCGGCCGGCGGAACTGTGCGGATCCACTGTCCTTCCACCACCGGAACACGCCATGATCACCACCGTGTCGATACCCCCGCAGACGTCCCCACCGACGTCGCCGCCGAGGCCGGGGCGATCGCCGCCGAGCTGGCCCCGCACCGCGCCCGGATCGCCGCCGAGCTGCTCGCCGGCTGACCGGCGGACGGGCGCCGACCGGGCGCCGTGAGCCCGCGCTGCACCGGCCGCCCCGCCGCCGCCATCACCGCTACCGTCGAGTAGGGTCCGTGCACGTCCGCCCGCGTCCCGACCCCCGAGGAGCACCGCATGTCCGACCTGCTGCTGAGCGCCGAGCCGGCGCCCGAGGTGCTGGCGGCGTTCGAGGAGGCCACCGGGTTCATGCCGGTGGACGAGGGGCTCGCGCTGTACGCGGCGGCGGTGGCGGTGGCGCGCGGCACCGGGCTGCCGGTGCTGGAGATCGGCACCTACTGCGGCCGCTCGGCGATCCTGCTCGCGGCGGCGGCGCGGGAGGCCGGGACGGTCGCGCTGACCGTCGACCACCACCGCGGTTCGGAGGAGCAGCAGCCCGGCTGGGAGTACCACGACTCGACGCTGGTCGACCCCGAGGTCGGGCTGATGGACACCCTGCCGAGGTTCCGCCGCACCCTGCACGCCGCCGGGCTGGAGGAGCACGTGGTGGCGCTGGTCGGCCGTTCGCCGCGGATCGCCGCACTGTGGGGGCGCCCGCTGGGTCTGGTGTTCATCGACGGCGGGCACACCGACGAGCACGCGACCGGCGACTACGAGGGCTGGGTGCCGCACCTGGCGCCGGAGGGCCTGCTGGTGGTGCACGACGTCTTCCCGGATCCGGCGGACGGCGGCCAGGCCCCGTACCGGGTGTACCTGCGGGCGCTGGCCGAGGGCTTCGAGGAGGTCTCGGTGACGGGCTCCCTGCGGGTCCTGCGCCGAGCCGCCCGGTAGCGCGTTCGTTCCCGCGTCCCCGCACCGATGCTCTAACGTCGTGCCGGGGCTGTCGGGCGGGGGTTCGAACGGTACGGTGGCCGCGCAGCACCAGGCAGAGCGCAGAGCATCGGCGGACGGTGGGGGCCAGCAGCGACATGACGGACCAGCAGAACAGCGCTCCGGCGGTCTGGGACCCC
This sequence comes from Kitasatospora sp. NPDC127067, assembly GCF_042724755.1. NCBI lineage: Bacteria > Bacillati > Actinomycetota > Actinomycetes > Kitasatosporales > Streptomycetaceae > Kitasatospora > Kitasatospora sp. NPDC127067. Next base: position 91,321 of record NZ_JBHXEM010000012.1, read on the forward strand.
ACCGCGCGCGGCGGTGCCGGCGGCTGGGTGCGCGGCCCGCAGCGCCCGGCCGAAGCGCAGTCCGCCCCCGGGGCTCCCGCCGCCCCCCAGCCTCCCGCCGCCCCGCAGTCCGCGGCTCCGCAGGCCGCCGCCCACCCCGGCCCGATGGCCCCGCCGTCCGTGCCCGGCGCCGTCGGCGACCAGGGCCCGCCGCTGGGCGCCCGCCCGTACCTGGCCGCCTCGCCCGGCTACGATCCGCCGACCGCCCGGCTGTTCCCCGCCGCCCCGCCGCCCCCGGCCGCCCCGCCCCCGGCCTCGCCGTTCCCCTCCCATGCGGGTCCGCAGTCCCACGCCCCGCAGCAGGCGCCGCAGCAGGCCGCCGGCTACGACTACCTCCTGCAGCCGCCCGCCGCCCCGCCGCAGTCCCCGTACGGCGCCCAGCCCCCCTACGGCGCCCAGCCCGACTATCCGACCGGCCACGGGGACGACGAGGACCGGCCCACCAACCGCAGGACCCCGCTGCTGATCGGCTCGGCCCTGCTGCTGGTGCTGGCGATCGGCGGCGGCCTGCTGTTCGCCCTCCAGGACGGCGACAAGGACGACCGGGCCGCGCCCGCCCCGGCCTCCGCCCCGGCGACCGGCCCGGACAACCTGCCGCCCGCCCCCGCACCCACGGGCACGGACGGCGCGCCGAGCGCCGCCGCGAGCGCCTCCGGCTCGCCCGCAGGCACGCCGTCCCCGACCGCGACCGGCCCCGGTCCGGCCGCCGGCACGCAGGCCCAGGCGCTGGACAGTCTGCTCAGCGAGGGCGAGAACGCCAAGGCCCCGATCGGCAGCGCCGTCGCCAAGGTGACCAGCTGCCCGCCGAAGGCCGACATCGAGAGCGCCGCGCAGGACTTCGACAACGGCGCGAGCCAGCGGGCCGCCCTGCTGGCCAAGCTCTCCCAACTGACCGTCACGGACGTGCCGGGCGGCGCGGACGCGGTGAACTCGCTGAAGTCCGCCTGGCAGCTGTCGGCCGACATCGACAAGGCGTACGCGAGCTGGGCGCGCGCCGTCGCCGCCCAGGGCTGCACCGGCAGGGCCCCGGCCACCCCTGACAAGAAGCGCGCGGACGAGCTCAACCCGAAGGCCACCCAGGCGAAGACGGACTTCATGACCAAGTGGAACGTGATCGCGAAGAACTACGGTCTGACTCCGCGCACCCAGGACAGGATCTGACCGACCAGTGACCGGTTCCGCCGCCCGACCGCCCCGCCGCTCCGCCCTGCTGCGCGCCACCACGGCCGCGGCCGTGGCCGTTCCGCTCTGCACGGCGGGCTGGTTCGGCTGGCGGGCCCTCGACCACTCCGGCCCGGCGGGCGCCGCGGCGGCCCCGGCCACGTCGTCCCCGGGCTCGGCCCCGGCCGCCGAGCCCCCGGCTCCGACCACGGCTGCGACGACCACGGACCAGCCGGCCACGGACCAGCCGACCGCCACCGGCACGCCCCTCACCCCTCCGGTCGCGCCGGCGCCCACCGACAGCGGCCCCACCGGCGGCGCCCCCTCGGCCGGGACCCCGGCCCCGCCCGCCGACACCGCCACCGGCCTGGCCGGCCGCACCGTCCTGCTCGACCCCGGCCACAACCCCGGCAACTCCGCCCACACCGCCGAGATCAACCGTCAGGTGGACATCGGCAACACCCGCAAGGAGTGCGACACCACCGGCACCGAGACCAACGCGGGCTACTCCGAGGCCGAGTACACCCTGGACGTCTCCCGCCGGGCCCGCGCCATCCTGACCGCCCGGGGCGCCAAGGTGGTGCTGGCGCAGGACGGCGACCGCCCCTGGGGCCCGTGCATCGACGAACGCGCCCGCGCGGGCGCCGACGCGCACGCCGACGTCGCGCTCTCGGTGCACGGGGACGGCGGCCCGGCGAGCGGCAGCGGATTCCACGTGATCATGCCCGCCAGGGTGGTGGCCGGAAAGGCGGACAACGCGGCCATCGTCGATCCCTCGCACCGGCTCGGCCTCCTGCTGCGCGAGCGGTTCCACGCCGCGACCGGCGAACCGTACGCGGACTACATCGCCAAGGACGGCCTGGACACCCGCTCCGACCTGGGCGGCCTCAACCTCTCCACCGTCCCCAAGGTGTTCATCGAGTGCGGTAACATGCGCAACTCGACGGACGCGAAGCGGATGACGGACCCTCAGTGGCGCCAACAGGCGGCCCAGGGGATCGCCGACGCGCTGACCGCGTTCCTGACGACCCAAGAGAAGACCGAAGAGCGACACGGGAGTTGAACCGCACACCCCCGGAGGACGACGCTCCGCCCGGACCGCACGGTTTGCAACGACTTCGCCCCATTCCCGGTCCCGCCGTGCACCGGCAGGACGGATGGGCCTAGGCTTCTGGTCCGTTCGGGAGTTTCGGCCGGTCGGCCCGACCGCACGAACCACCGTCCACGACACGTCAACGAGGGGAACGTTAGTGAATCTGCGCGCTCTCACCAGGGGAGACGCCGCCGTCGCAGGCGCGGCCGTCCTGCTCTTCATCGCCTCCTTCCTGCCCTATCTGGCCGCGGACTGCAGCGGTCGGCTCTGTGCGGACGCCTCAAAGAACGCGTGGAGCACCGATCTGTTCCCCGTCCTGCCCTCGATCTACCTGCTCGGCATCGTCGCCGCCGCGCTGATCCTGGTGCAGCGCTTCCAGGGCCAGGCCGCGGCCAACCGACAGGTCCTCGGCCTGCGACTGGACCAGTGGGGCATCGCCTTCGCGGTCGCCGCGCTGTGGACCTCGGTCTGGTCCCTGGGCGCCAGCCCGTACGGCCCGAACGTCAGCCACGGCTTCGGCGCCTGGCTCGGCTTCATCGCGCTGATCGTGCTCGCCGGCGCGGCCGCCGCGAGCCCCCTGGTGCCCGCGCTGAAGGCCCCGCTGGTCTCCGACCGCCCGGCGGCCGTCCCCGGCCAGTACGGCTACCCGGGCCAGCCCGGTCACCCGGGTGCGCCCGGCCAGCCCGGCCAGCCCGGTCAGTACGGCTACCCGGCCCAGGGCCACGACCCGGCGTTCGGCGGCCAGGGCGGCTACGGCTACCCGGGCGCCGGCCAGCCGCAGCCCGGCCAGCCGGTCCAGCCGCACGACGCCGGCACCCCGGTGCCGCAGCCGGCCCCGGCCGCGCAGCAGCAGGCGGCCGCCCCGGCGGCGGACTTCCAGCCGTTCTGGTTCGCCGTCCCGGCCCCGCGCCAGCTGGCCCCGAAGGACAACCCGGCCGGCGCCCCGGTCGGCGAGGTCGTGCCGGGCACCTGGTACCTGGCCGTCGAGCAGCGCGGCGCCGCGCTGGTCGCGCAGCTGCCGGACGGCAGCCAGGGCGTGCTGGCCGACACCACGGGCATCCAGCGCGGCTGACGCCCGCGGGCACGTACCGCGAAGGGGCGGGACCGGTTCTCCGGTCCCGCCCCTTCCGCATGAGCGCTCGCCTTCCGTACGCGCGACCGACCGTCGCACGGGTCCCGCACGCTCGACCGCCGTACGCGTCCGTACGCTCGACCGCCGTACGCGTCCGACTGCGCGCCCGCCTGCCCGTACGCGCGTCCGGCTACCGCACGCGCGTCCGGCTCAGCAGCAGTCCTCGACCACCAGCCCGGCCGGCAGCTGCTCCCCGCCGAAGACCGAGACCGTCGCCGGGTCCCCGCCGAGCGCGGCCACCGCGAGCAGCAGCGCCCCGGCCGTCCAGGTGGTGCGCTCCTCCGGCCAGATCGCGTCGTCCTCGAAGACGTACCCGGTCCAGTACGAGCCGTCCTCGTGCCGCAGGTGCTTCTGGATCCAGCGCAGGATGTCCACCGCACGGTCGGACTGGCCGATCGCCCAGAGCGCGAGCGCCAGCTCGGCGCTCTCCCCGCCGGTCACCCACGGGCGGTCGCTGACGCAGCGCACGCCGAGGCCGGGGACGACGAAGCGCTCCCAGTCCCGCTCGATCCGGGCCACCGCCGCGTCGCCGCGCAGGCCGGTGCCGAGCACCGGGTAGTACCAGTCCATCGAGTAGCGGTCCTTGTCCAGGAACCGCTCGGGGTGGTGGGAGACGGCGTGCCCCAGCCGCCCGGCCGCGAGCTCCCAGTCGGGCTGCGGCTCCTCCAGGTACTCGGCGACGGCCAGGCCGCAGCGCAGCGCGTGGAGGATGCTGGACGAGCCGGTGAGCAGCGCCTCGTCGGTGGCGGTGCCGTCCTCGGAGACCCGCCAGGCGATCGGGCCGCCGGGCAGCCGCAGTCCGACGATGAAGTCCAGGGCGCGCCGGACGACCGGCCAGATCCACTCCAGGAAGGCGTCGTCGCCGGTGCTGAGGTGGTGGTGCCAGACCCCGACCGCGACGTACGCGCAGAAGTTGCTCTCCTTGGCCCGGTCGGTGACCACGCCGTCGGTGTAGGCGGCGTACCAGGAACCGTCCGGGTTCTGGGCGGCGGCGAGCCAGCGGTAGGCGGCCTCGGCGGCGGCGTGCTCGCCGGCCGTGTCGAGGGCCATCGCGGCCTCGGTGTGGTCCCAGGGGTCGAGGTGGTGGCCGGCGAACCACGGTATGGCGCCGTCGGGGCGCTGCTCGGCCAGGATGCTGCGGACGGTGTCGGCGGCCTGCTCGGCGTCGAGCACCCCGTCGAGCAGCAGCACCTCGGGGACGGCGGCGGTCATGCCGTCCTGCCCGGCGCGCGGTTGGGCTTGGAGGCGTACGCGACGAAGCTCTTGCCGATCACCGGGTTGAGCGCCCGCTCGGCGGCCTTGGTGAGGCTGCTGATCACCGGGGTGCCGACGATGTCCCAGACCAGCAGCTGGTGGTACGCCTTCACCGGCAGCGCCTTGTCGTTGTCGACGCCGACCGCGCACTTGATCCACCAGTACGGCGAGTGCAGCGCGTGCGCGTGGTGGGTGCCGTACGGCTCCAGGCCGGCGTCCTTGAGCTTGCCGAGCAGCTCGTCGCCCCGGTAGATCCGGATGTGGCCGCCCTCGTTCGCGTGGTACTCGTCGGACAGGGCCCAGCAGATCTTCTCGGGCAGCCAGCGCGGCACGGTGACGGCGAGCAGGCCGCCCGGCTTGAGGACCCGGAACATCTCGTTGAGCACGCCCTTGTCGTCCGGGATGTGCTCCATCACCTCGGAGATGATGATCTTGTCGAAGGACTCGTCCTCGAACGGCAGCGCCAGCGCGTTGCCCTCCATCGCGACCGCCGACGCCCCCTCGGGGGCCTCACCGGCCTGCTCCATCGCCGCGAACCACTTCCTGACCTCGGCGATCTCCCCGGCGTTCTGGTCGAGGGCGATCACGTTGGCGCCGCGGCGGTAGCACTCGAACGCGTGCCGGCCCCCGCCGCAGCCCAGGTCGAGCACCCGGTCGCCAGGGGCGAGCGGGAAGCGCGAGAAATCGACGGTCAGCACTGCTGGACTCCCATTCCTATTGCTGCCAAGCGTTCTTGACGCCTCGTCAGGCCTTCGTTCAGCACGTCGCACTGCGCCGGGCGGGCCCCGACCCGCCGTCACCGGCCGGGCGGCCGACCGGGACGGCACCATCCGCCCGTGCGCGTCGACAGGGCCCTAGGCCACGTACCGCCAGCCCGGCCCCGAGCGGGCCCGGGCGCCGGCGCCGGTGGCGATCGCCGCGCGGTAGGCCTCGGCGGTCAGCTCGGCGGCCCGCTCCCAGGTGAACCGGGCCAGCACCCGCTGCCGTCCGGCCGCGCCGAGTCCGGCCCGCAGCTCGGGGTCGTCCAGCAGCCGGCCGAGCGCGGCGGCCAGCGCGTCCGCCTCCCCCGGCGGCACCGCCAGGCAGGTCTCCCCGTCCGGCCCGGCCACCTCGGGGATCGCCCCGCCGGTGGTGGCGACCAGCGGGGTGCCGGTGGCCATCGCCTCGGCGGCGGGCAGCGAGAAGCCCTCGTACAGCGAGGGGACGCAGGCCACCTCGGCCGAGCGGTAGAGGTCGACCAGCTCGCGGTCGGTCAGTCCGCTGCGGAACTCGATGTGCCCGGCCAGCCCGAAGCGGCGCACCGCCTCGGCCACCGGCCCGTCCTCCTTCTGCGGCTTGCCGACCACCACCAGGTGGGCGTCCCGCTCGGTGCGCACCTTGGCGAGCGCCTCGACGAGGAAGACCAGGCCCTTCAGCGGGACGTCCGCGCTGGAGGTGGTGACGATCCGGCCGGGGACGCGCCCGATCTCCGCCGAGGGCGACCAGAGCCGGGTGTCGGCACCGATCGGCACCACCGAGATCGCGTCCGGCGCGGCGCCCAGGTGCTCGGCGATCTCGCGCTGCGAGGTCCCGGAGACGGTGATCACGTGGTCCAGCCGGGCGGCGACCCGGCGCTGCATCCGGGTGAAGGCGTACCAGCGGCGCAGCGAGAGCCGCTTGCCCCGGGTGGCGGCGGCGTCCAGCTCCAGCTGCCGGTCCACGGTGATCGGGTGGTGGATCGTCGTGACCAGCGGGAAGCCGTGCCGGGCCAGGCCGAGCAGGCCGTAGCCGAGGGTCTGGTTGTCGTGGACCACGTCGTAGCGGCCCTTGTGGGCGGCCAGGTACCGGCGGGCGCGCAGCGAGAAGGTGAGCGGCTCGGGGAAGCCGCCGGTGCGCATGGTGGCGAACTCCAGCACGTCCACCGGGCCGCGGAACTCGCCCCGGGCCGGGGTGCGGAAGGGGTCGTCGGCGCGGTAGAGGTCCAGGCTGGGCAGCTCCACCAGGCGCACCGAGCCGGGGCCGTCGACCTCGTCGAGCACCGGGTAGGGCTGGGCGCCGATCACGTCCACGTGGTGGCCGAGCCGCGCCAGCTCGCGGGAGAGGTGTCGTACGTACACGCCCTGACCCCCGCAGAAGGGGTCACCGCGGTACGACAGCAGGGCAATCCGCAGCGGCTGCGCGGTCATCCTGGGCCCTCTTCTCTAGCTGCTATCGGTGCTGCCGGTCGTGCTTCCGGTCGCTAAAGTAGATCAGGTTTCAGTGGCTGGGGAACTCGTCGTCGACCACGTGAACAATGAGAGACCTCGAAGATACCGGCCCGTAGCTTTTCCCCAGGAGCCAGGGCTGGTGATTCCCGCCACGCCGAATCCTGCCGACCATGTGGAGCACGCCGCCACTCTCGCCCGCCCGGGAGCACCCTTGCCGCCACCCCCTCCTTCGACGTTGCCGCCGGTCTCCCCTCCGGGCGAGCCGCCGCTGACCGCGCGCCAGGCCGAACGGCGCCGGCGCATCCTGCGGGCCGCCACCGCACTGGCGGTGCGCGGCGGGTACGAGGCGGTGCAGATGCGGGAGGTCGCGGAGAGCGCGCAGGTCGCCCTCGGCACGCTCTACCGGTACTTCCCGTCCAAGGTGCACCTGCTGGTGGCGGTGATGCTGGAGCAGCTGCAGGGCCTCCACGAGCACATCCGGCGCCACCCGCCGACCGACCTCGAACCGGCGCTGCGGGTCGCCGACACCCTCACCCGGGCCTTCCACGCGCTGCAGCGCGAGCCGCTGCTGGCCGAGGCCATGGTCCGGGCACTGTCCTTCGCGGACCGCTCGGTCGGGGCCGAGGTGGACCAGGTCAGCGTGGCCACCGGACAGCTCATCCTGGACGCGATCGGCCAGTCCGGACCGCCCACCGGGAGCCAGCGCGCGGCGGTGCGGGTGATCGAGCACACCTGGCACTCGGCGCTGGTCGCCTGGCTCTCCGGCCGCGCCTCGATCGCCGAGGTACGGGCCGACCTGCACACCGCGGCCCGGCTGCTCACCCTGCCGTGAACCGTCCTCCTCCCGCCGCCGACTGGAACCTGTTCCTGCCCGCCCCGGGCCGCTCGTCGTGCTCCGGCGGCTAGAGTCGACAGTCGGCACAACTCGATCCCGCTCCTCCCCCGGGGAAAGCCGGTGCGAATCCGGCGCTGACCCCGCAGCCGTGAGACCGGCGCCGCCCTCGGCCGCCCGGACGAGTCGGAGCACCCGGGGAGGGGCGAGCGGCCGGTCCGGACGCACGCGCCCGGCACCGTCGAGGACCACGGAACGGCCCCGACCGGGCCACCACCGCTCACCGAAAGGCACACCCGCACCATGCTGACCGCCGCCCGCCTGGGCGCCGCCGCCCTGTCCGCCGCGCTGCTCACCGGCATCGCCGCCGGCCCGGCCCTCGCCGACGTCTCCCCGCCCACGGTCCCGGACGGCCTGTACGGCAAGAGCGACCCGACGTACGACGGCGTCTGGCGGCAGTCCCTCGCGCTCACCGCGCTGGCGGCGGCCAAGGTCACCCCGGCCGACTCCGCGGTCGGCTGGCTCACCGGCCAGCAGTGCGAGGACGGCGGCTGGCCCTCCTACCGGAACGCCGGCACCGCCTGCGACCCCAAGTTCGAGGACAGCAACGCCACCGCCGTCGCCGTCCAGGCCCTGGTCGCCCTCGGCGGGCACCAGGAGGCCGTCGACAAGGGCGTCGCCTGGCTCAGGACCAACCAGAACGCCGACGGCAGCTGGGCCTACAACCCGGGCAACCCCGGCGACGCCGACTCCACCGGGCTCGCCGTCAACGCGCTGTTCGCCGCCAAGACCGACCCGGCGGGCGTCGCCAAGGCCGGCAGGTCCGCCTTCGACGGGCTCGCCCTGTTCCAGCTCGGCTGCGCCGCCCCCGCCGACCAGCGCGGCGCCTTCGCCTACCAGCCCGACCCGGCCGGCGGTGCCCTCACTCCGAACGCCCTGGCCAGCGGCCAGGCCGCGCTCGCCGCCGGCGGCGGCCACCTGCCGGTCGCCGGCTCGGTGCACGCCGACGCCGCGCCCAAGGCCCTCGCCTGCGCCTCCGACGCCGCAGCCGCGGCCGCCCCGGTCACGCACGCGGACTCCGGCGAGGCCGTCGGCGCCTACCTCACCGCCCAGCTCGCGGCCGGCGGCGACCACCTCACCCTCACCACCCCGGGCGCCGCCCCCACTCCGGACTACACCGCCACCGCCTGGGCCGCCCTCGCCCTCACCCAGAGCGGCCACCCCCGGCAGGCCGCCGGCGCCGTCGACTGGCTCACCAAGGAGGGCGCCACCTGGACCAAGGGCGGCACCGACGCCGGCGCCACCGCCACCCTCCTGCTGGTCGCCCAGGCCGCCCACCGCGACACCGCCGCCCTGACCGGCCAACTCACCGCCCTCGGCCCGACGCCCAAGGCCGCCGAAGCCGCCGCCTCGGCGACGGAGGCCCCGAAGGAGAAGAAGGACGGCGGCATCGGCCAGTACTGGCTCATCGGCGTCGGCCTCCTCGTCGGCATCGGCGGCGGCCTCGTGCTCAGCCTCCAGCGCAAGCGCAACCCCCACCTCTGATGCGCCCCGCACCCAGCCCCGCCCCGGCGGGCGCCGACGTCCGCACCCGCCGGGCCGTCGCCGCGCTGCTGCTGCCCCTCCTCGGGGCGGTGCTGGTGCTCGCCTCCGCCGCCCCCGCGCAGGCCGCCGGCTACCGCTACTGGTCGTTCTGGCGCGGCGCCGAGGGCGGAGCCTGGACGTACCAGCAGCAGGGGCCCGCCGTCGCGGTACCGCCGGACGGCTCGGTGGACGGGTGGCGGTACGCGCTGAGCCCGGACGGCGGGCAGGACGCCGCGAAGCCCCGGACCGCCGGGAGCTTCACGGAGATCTGCGCGGACACGCCCGCCCAGGAGGGCCGCAAGCGGGTGGCCGTCGTGCTGGACTTCGGGACCGCCGAGGACGCCGGTTCGTCCGCCGCCCCGGTGCCCGGGCAGCGGACCGCCTGCGCCGCCGTCGCGCCCCGCGCCACCTCGGCCGAGGTGCTGGCCGCCGTCGCCCCGCCGCTGCGCTACGACACCAACGGGCTGCTGTGCGCCATCGCCGGTTACCCGCAAGCGGGTTGCGGCGACCGGATCGGCGCGGCGGGCGCGGCCCGGACCGCCGACCAGGGCGGCGGCAGCAGCGGCAGCGGCCCCGACATCGGCCTGATCGCCGGTGGCGCGCTGCTCGCCGTCCTCGCCGGCGGTGCCGTCCGGCAGGCACGCCGCCGCCGTCACTCCTAGCCCCCCACCCAGGAAACACCGTGAGCAGCACCGCCCGTAGCACCCGGCCGCCCACCGGCCCCCGTCAACTGCACCCCGGGGCCTGGTGGTTGTGGGCGCTCGGGCTGGGCGCGGCGGCCACCCGCACCACCAACCCGGCGATCCTGCTGCTGCTCGCCGCCGTCGCCGGGTACGTGGTCGCGGCCCGGCGCGGCGATGCGCCCTGGTCGCGCTCGTACGGGGCGTTCCTGCGGCTGGGCCTGCTGGTGCTCGGCATCCGGCTGGTGTTCGCCGTGTTCCTCGGCTCGCCGGTCGCCGGCACCCACGTGCTGTTCACCCTGCCCGAACTCCCGCTGCCCGTCTGGGCGCAGGGCGTGCGGATCGGCGGCCGGGTCACCGCCGAGGGGCTGCTCGCCGCACTGTACGACGGGCTGCGGCTGGCCACCCTGCTGGTCTGCGTCGGCGCCGCCAACTCCCTGGCCAGCCCGGCCCGCCTGCTGCGCACCCTGCCCGGCGCGCTCTACGAGGCGGGCGTCGCCGTCGTCGTGGCGATGACCTTCGCGCCCAACCTGGTCGCGGACGTCCGCCGGCTGCGTGCCGCACGGCGCCTGCGCGGCCGCACCGACAAGGGCGTCGCCGCCGTGCTGAGCGTCGGAATCCCGGTGCTGGAGGGGGCGTTGGAGCGGTCCATCGCGCTGGCCGCCGCGATGGACACCCGGGGCTTCGGCCGCACCGCCGACGTCCCGCGCCGGCTCGCCCGGGCGACGGCGGCGCTCACCCTGGCCGGGCTGCTCGGGGTCTGCCTGGCCGCGTACGGGCTGCTGACGGCCGGCGGCGCGGGCTGGGCGCTGCCCGTCCTGCTGCTCGGCCTGGCCGCCGCCTTCGCCGGACTGCTGCTCGGCGGCCGACGCTCCGTCAGAAGCCGCTACCGGCCGGACCCGTGGGCCCTTCCGGAATGGCTGACCGCCGGTTCAGGCGCGGCCGTGGCAGCCCTCACCGTCTACCTGGCCGCGCGGGACCCCGCCGCCTTCGCCCCCACCGTCGTCCCGCCGACCGTCCCCGCGCTGCCCCTGACCGCCGTGCTGACCGTCCTGCTCGGCCTGGTGCCGGCGTTCGCCGCCCCGACCCCGCCCCGGAGGGCATCGTGATCACCTTCGAGCAGGTCTCCGTCCGGTACGCGGACTCCGCCGCGCCCGCGCTCAGCGGCGTCGACCTCACCGTCCCCGAGGGCGAACTCTGCCTGCTGGTGGGCCCGTCCGGCTCCGGCAAGTCCACCCTGCTGGGGACGGTCAGCGGCCTGGTGCCGCACTTCACCGGCGGGGTGCTGCACGGCCGGGTCACCGTCGGCGGCCGGGATACCCGCGAGCACCGGCCGCGCGAACTCGCCGACCTGGTCGGCACCGTGGGGCAGGACCCACTGGCACACTTCGTCACCGACACGGTGGAGGACGAACTCGCCTACGGCATGGAGTCCCTGGGCCTGCCGGGCGACGTGATGCGCCGCCGGGTCGAGGAGACCCTCGACCTGCTCGGCCTCGCCGACCTGCGCGACCGCTCGCTGACCACCCTCTCCGGCGGCCAGCAGCAGCGCGTCGCGATCGGCTCGGTGCTCACCGTGCACCCCCGCGTACTGATCCTGGACGAACCCACCTCGGCACTCGACCCGGGCGCGGCCGAGGAGGTGCTGTCCGTCCTCCAGCGGCTGGTGCACGACCTCGGCACCACCGTGCTGATGGCCGAGCACCGGCTGGAACGCGTCGTCCAGTACGCCGACCAGGTGCTGCTGCTCACCCCCGGCGCCCCACCCGTCCTCGGCCAGCCCGCCGAGGTGATGGCGCACTCCCCGGTGCACCCGCCGGTGGTCGGCCTCGGCCGGCTCGCGGGCTGGCGGCCGCTGCCGCTCTCGGTCCGCGACGCGCGCCGCAAGGCCGCCCCGCTGCGCGCCGAACTGGACGGCCGGACACCCGCCGCCGTTGGTTCTTCGTCCGGCACCCCCATCGCCGTTGCCGACCGCCTCGCCGTCCGGCGCGGGCCGGTCCCCGCCCTGCGCGGCGTGGACCTCGCGCTCCGCCCCGGCGAGATCACCGCCCTGATGGGCCGCAACGGCGCCGGCAAGTCCACCCTGCTCGGCAGCCTGGTCGGCCTGCACACCCCGGCCTCCGGCAGCGTCAGGGTCGGCGGCCGCACCCCGCACCGCACCCGCCCCGCCGAACTGATCCGCGAGGTCGGCCTCGTCCCGCAGGAACCGCGCGACCTGCTGTACGGCGAGTCGGTCGCCGCCGAGTGCGCCGCGGCCGACACCGACGCGGGCGCCGCCGCCGGCACCTGCCGCGCCCTGGTGGAACGCCTGCTGCCCGGCATCGCCGACGACGCTCACCCGCGCGATCTCTCCGAGGGCCAGCGGCTCACCCTCGCCCTCGCCGTCGTGCTCACCGCCCGGCCCCCGCTGCTGCTCCTGGACGAGCCGACCCGCGGCCTCGACTACGCCGCCAAGGCCCGGCTGGTGGAGATCCTGCGCGCCCTCGCCGCCGAGGACCACGCCGTACTCCTCGCCACCCACGACGTGGAACTGGCCGCCGAACTCGCCCACCGCACGGTGATCCTGGCCGAGGGAGAGATCGTCGCGGACGGGCCGACCGCTGAGGTGGTGGTCTCCTCACCGGCCTTCGCCCCGCAGGTCGCCAAGGTGCTGGCGCCCGGGCCGTGGCTCACCGTCGGGCAGGTCGCGGAGGCGCTGGGCGCATGAGCACTCGTCCCGTCCCCCTGGGGCGCCGGTCCGTCACGGCGCTGCTCCTCGTCACGGCCGTCGGCGTGACGGCCTTCGGCTGGCCGCTGCTCGCCTCCACCAAGTCGGCGCTGGTCGGCCACTCCGCGGACGCGCCGTGGCTGTTCGCCCTGCTGCTGCCGCTGCTGCTCGCCGTCGTCATCGCCCAGATCTCCGAAGGCCGCTCGGCGGGCGGCGGGGCGCCCGGGCTGGACGCCAAGTCCGTCGCCCTGCTGGGCGTCCTGGCCGCGGCGGGCGCGGCGCTGCGGCCGCTCGGCGCGGGCACGGCGGGGCTGGAGCCGATGTTCTTCCTGATGGTGCTCTCCGGGCGGGTGCTCGGACCGGGCTTCGGGTTCGTGCTCGGCTCGCTGTCGATGTTCGCCTCCGCGCTGCTGACGGGCGGGGTGGGGCCGTGGCTGCCGTTCCAGATGCTGGCGATGGGGTGGGTGTGCCTGGGCGCGGGGCTGCTGCCGGGCCCCGCTTCCTTGCGCGGCCGCCGCGAGCTCGTGCTGCTGGCGGGGTACGGCGCCGCCGCGTCCCTGCTGTACGGCACGATCATGAACCTCCAGGGCTGGCCGTACATCGGCGGCCTGGCCGGCTCCATCTCCTTCCACCCCGGCGACCCACTGCCCGCCAACCTGGTCCGCTTCGCCGCCTACTGCCTGACCACGTCCCTGGGTTGGGACCTCCCCCGGGCCGCCCTGACCGTCGTTCTCTGCCTCACCCTCGGCACCCCCGTCCTGCGCGCCCTGCGCCGGACGACCCGCCGCGCCGCCTTCGACGCCCCGGTCACCTTCCGGCCGCCGGAGAGCTAACGGCACACCCCGCACACCTGCCCGGCCCCTGCCACGGGCCGCCCGCACATCCCGCCCCGCCCGGGGCACTCGTGCCGGCGCGGCCCGTCTGTCGTACCTCGTGCCGCCGGAACGGCCGGCAGCTTGGTGATCCGCCCCGCCAGGACCGCCCCCACGCTGTGCGTGACCGTCTCCGGCAGCGGCGCCGACAGAATCCCGGTCAACGCCTCCCGCGTCCACCCGCCCGCCAGCAACCCCTCCACCCGGGCGGCCTGGTCGCACAACGGCTTCCCCGCCAGGGCCATCCGGGGCTCCCTGCGCCCGAGTTCGAGCAGCAGCGCCATCCCGGCCGTCAACTTCTCGGAGGGACGGACGGAAGGCTCTTCCACGTCCTTTGATTTCAGTTCCTTGGAAGGGCTTCCCGCCTTCCCGGCGACTGGATCGCCTGGGCCTGGAACACCGGCGGCCGGGGGCACGGGAAGCGGCGGCACCGTGTGCACCGCCTTGCCCGTCACCGGCACCTCGTGCACCGAGACGACCGTCCGCACCTGCCCGGTCAGCGGGTCCCGCTGCGTCCGCCGGACGTAGTGCCCGGCCGCCTCCAGCTCCCTGAGCGCCCGCGCGACGGTCGTCCGCCCCTCCACGCTCTTGGCGGCGAGCGTGCGCACGTCCTCGCGCGCCCCGTCCGGCAGGCTGAGCAGGTAGCTCAGCAGCCCGCGCGCGGCCCAACTCAGCGAGTGCTTCCGGACGACGTGGCCGTTGTCGAGGATCGTGTACCCGGGGGCATGCCGAGGGATACGATGGATCTGCATCTGGAGCTCTCTTCTCCTGGTGTCGGACCCCGGGGTGTTGGCGCACCGCCGGGGTAACTCTTTTGCTCACGCACCGAGTGCCCCTCCGAGCACCCGGCACTGCAATCTTCACCGCAATGCCGTAACGTCCCGTCAAACTCCTTTCCTCATCACCCGTTCGGGCGGCGCGAGCGCGCACAACCCAGCGCTTCCCGAGCTCGCGAGCCCGGGACGCGCTCCTCACTGCCTCGCATCAACCGACCACGTGGCCCGGATCGTCCAGCCACACCCGGTGCTCGCCCTCGACGGTGACGGTCAGACCGAACCGGTCGAGGCCCGGCTCGCCCTGGTCCTGCCACCGGGCGTGGGCGGCGGTCACCTCGTCCCACAGGTTGCGGGGGCCGGACTGCGCGACGGCGTGCCTGCCGTCCCAGTCAGCCAGGCGGCAGTGGGCGTACGAGACCCCGTCCCACACCTCCAACCGGCCGGTCCCGAAGCGGTCGTAGCCCGCCCAAACCTCCTGCCGGAACAGACCCGGCAACCACAGCCCGATCGCGAAGGCGGCGTCGGTCCGCTCGGCCACGGCGGCGGGGTCGAGCGCGGACGGACCGTGCCGGACGTCCTCGATCTCGAACTCGCCGCACCCGGGGCGTTGGTCCCGCGCCCACATGAAGGCGACGTCCTCGACGAACGGCCCGCTCGCCGTGCGCCCGTCGGCGGCGACGGCGAGCTCCAGCAGCCCGCCGTTGCAGAACGCCGTGCCGTACGGGACGACGATCACGCCCCCGGGCGCCGTCTGCTCGATCAACGCACCGGGGACACGCTGCACGGCGGCGGTGACGTGAACCCGGTCGTACGGCGCGGCCGCCGGATGGCCGAGCATGCCATCGCCGACCACGGCCTTGACCGGCAGGCGGTTCGCCGCCAGACGGCGCCGTGCGGCACCGGACAGTTCAGGGTCCAGCTCCACGGTGGTGACGTTCCCCGCCCCGAGCCGGCGGGCCAGCAACGCGGCCGTCCAGCCCGTGCCGGTGCCGACGTCCAGCACCCGGATGCCGTCGGCGACCCGGAGGTGCCGGAGCATCCGGGCCACGACGGTGGGCATCGAACTGGACGAGGACGGCGTGCTGCCGTCCTCGTCCAGTCGGGTCACCAGCGGGATGTCGGAGCCGACCAACTCGCGCCACTCGACCGGGCGTTCCGCCCGGTCGACCCACTCACCCCCGTGGTGGATCCGGTCCGGGACGAACAGCCCGCGAGGCACGGCCCGGAACGCCGGCTCCCAGTCGACCGACAGCGCCCCGGATTTCCGGAGCGCGTCGGTGAGCGCGTTCCACTGCACGCGACCGTCCCCGCTCAAGGCTTCGACGGCTTGGGCAGGTTGGCGGGCGGCGCATCCCGCTTGCCGTCCTGCGCCGCCGTGTCCGGCTTCCCGGAGTGACTGCCGCCCTTGCCTCCACCCGCCGTACCGGGCCCGTCGCCGCCGGGCCCTCCGCCGTGCTTGCCCATGTGCTGCTCCTCTCGAAGTGCTGGAGATCGTGCTCGAAGTGCTGGAGATCGCTGTCGTCGGTCTACCGGTCCGGCGGGCGGGGCGTGCGCGGGCCCACCGGCCTCGGCGGGGGCGGTTTCGGCTCGGTCCAGGACATGGCATTGCTCCTTTCGAGGCGGAAGCGGAGGAAGAGGCGATCCCGGCCGCCCCGCCGGGCAGGCGGCCGGAAGGAGCTGGTGGCCGAAGCCCGATGACCGCAGCGCGACGTTTCACGGACAGACGCTTCCGCTTGTGCCAGAACTCTGTCGGCGTGAGTCGAGTACAGCCCAAGTCGCGGTCGCCGACCAGGCATTGTCCGTAGTCCCGGGGTTGTCCCACCCTCGCCGACAGTAAGATCCCGGTCACTGTCGATGATGGGATTGGCCCCGTGGACGACCCGATCCGGCACCCCCTCGCCTACGCACGTGAGCTGCGCGGCTGGTCGCAGAGCGACCTCGTCGCGGAGCTGAACAAGGCCGCCCGCCGGAACGGACTCCTCTCCGGTGCCGACAAGACGGCCATCAGCCGGTGGGAGCACTGGCGCAAGACGCCGAACGTCGACTCCCAACTCCTCATCGCCGAAGCCTTCGACGTCCCGCTCTCGGACCTGGAGGCGTACGGCTGGCCCTACTGGCTGCCCGGACGCGACGAACCGCTGCCGCTGGGAGCCGCCCACACCGTTCACGCACTCCACGACGCACAGAGGGCCGCCATGGACCGCCGCACCTTCATGACCTTCAGCGCGATCTCGTTGGGCGGCCTGGCCGCCCAGTGGGCCGCCGCCGAGCCCGCCGAGCCCGAACGCCTCGCCTCGGCCCTGAGCGGCAAGCGAGTGGACGGCGCACTCGTGGACTGGCTGGAGGGCACCGGCAGGACGCTGACGGCCATGCCCACCGAACAGCGTCAGCACACCGCCCGGCTGGTGGACGCCCACCTGGCCACCGTCACGGACCTGATCAGCGAAGGCCGCTACGACGAGGGGACCGGTCGCCGCCTCCACCGGCTGGCCGCCTCGCTCGCCACCACCAGCGGCTGGCACCGCTTCGACCAGGGCCGGCACTGGGCGGCCGGAAAGTTCTGGGAGGCCGCTCTGCAGTCCGCCAACGCCGCGGGTGACCGTGACCACGGCGCCGGAGTGCTGTCCGACTTCGCCTACCAGGCCAACTGGCTCGGCGAGGCGAAGGTCTCCGTCGACCAGCTCGGACACGCCCTGTCCGGCGTCTCGCACCCCACCGCCCGGTCCCTGCTCCTCCTCCGCCGCGCCAGGGCCCACGCGGCGATCGGCGACCGTTCCGCCTGCTATCGGGACCTGTCCGACGCCGGATCCGCCCTCGCGGTCGAAGCCGCCGACCCCGCTCCCGGGTGGTGCGCCTGGATGAGCCCCGCCGACCTGGCCGTGGACTCCGGCCGGTGCCTCCTCGACCTCGGCCGGACGGACGAGGCCCATGCCCTGATCGCGGAGGGGACGGCGCTTCTGCCCCGCGCCAGGGACAAGACGCGCGGCATCTTCCTGACCTATCAGGCCCGGGGCCACCTGAAGGCCAAGGAGATCGAGCAGGCGCTGTCCGTCACCGGCGAGTCGCTCGACCTGGCCACCCGCATCGGCTCATCCCGCTGCGTCACCCTGGTCCGCGAACTCGCGCCGGCCTTCAAGCCCTACCGCCGGGTCGACGGCGTCCCGGAATTCCTGGAGCGCCTGCGGGCCACATGAACCGATCCGGCGGCGCGTGCCCGGGATGCCAGACTGGCGGGGCTTGATCGTCCTGATCGGCTGCACAGCCCTGACTTCCGTCGCCAGGAGGCGTGTTGAACGAGATCATCCTCATGTCCGACCCGAAGGTCGCCGCGATACCCGTCGCGCCCCGCGACGAGCAGCTGCTGGACGTACGGAGCGGCGGCGGGCTCATGGTCGACGAGCGCCAGCAGGACGGCACCGGCGCCTTCGCGCACCTGCGGGCCGGGGTGCTCGACCGGCTGCTCGACGCGCAGGCCGCGCTGCCGGACGGCCTGCGGCTGCTGTTCGTCGAGGGCTTCCGGCCGCCGGCTCTCCAGAGCCACTACTTCGACGAGTACGCCGCCGAGTTGCGGGCCGCGAACCCCGACTGGCCGGACGACCGGATCAGGTCGGCGACGAGCCGCTACGTCTCGCCGCCGGAGATCGCGCCGCACAGTGCCGGGGCCGCCGTCGACCTCACCCTCGTCGACGCCGACGGCCGTGAGCTCGACCTCGGCACCAGGGTCAACGCCAGTCCGGAGGAGAGCGCCGGGGCCTGCTACACCCACGCCGACGGCATCGGCGCCGAGGCCCGCGCCAACCGGCGGCTGCTCAGCAACGTCCTGACCGGCGCCGGGCTCGTCAACTACCCTACCGAGTGGTGGCATTGGTCGTACGGGGACCGCTACTGGGCGCTGGCCACCGGCGCACCGGCCGCGCTCTACGGGCCGGCGCACCGGTAGCCGACACGACATGCGGCCCATGAAGCCTGCCGAGCGGACCTGCGGCCCCGGGCCAGGATGGCGTCGACACCGACGCCGTCCCGGCCCGAGGAGCAGAGCGATGACCGAGCAGAACCCCGAGCAGCAACTCCCCGCTGTCGCCGTCGCGATCGTCGTCAAGGACAGCCGGGTGCTGATGGTGCGGCGGCGGGTCGCCGAGGGCGAGCTGTCCTGGCAGTTCCCGGCCGGGGAGGTGGAGCCGAACGAGTCCCCGGAGGAGGCCGCCGTCCGCGAGACCGCCGAGGAGACCGGCCTCCACGTCGCCGCCGCCCGGCTGCTCGGCGAGCGGGAGCATCCGCAGAGCGGGCGCCGGATGGCGTACACGGCCTGCGAGGTGGTCGGCGGCACCGCCGCCGTCGCGGACTCCGACGAGCTGGACCGGGTGGTGTGGGCGTCGCGCGCCGAACTGGCCGAGTACGTGCCGTTCCCGCTGTTCCCGCCGGTGCGGGAGTACCTGGACGGCATGCTCGCCGGGTAGGGCGCGGAACGGCGGACGAACCCGCGCGAGAAGTCGGCCCGTCCGACTTCCCACTCGCGCACCACCACCGGCGCCCGGAACTCCTCCCCGGCGCAAGGCCGTTCGGACGGGAGACCGCTCGTCCCCGCCCCGGAAGGAAACGCGTGACAACCGCGCACGGAGCCCCGTCCGACCACGACCACGCCGCACCGCGAGCCCGCCGCCTGGGGCGGGACCCCGTCACCGACGAGACGGTCGCCCGGCTCCGGGTCCAGGCCCGCACCGACCCCGCCTCGGGCCTGCCCGCGCTGGCCGAGGCGCTGCGGGGCCGGGCCTACGGCCGGCCCAGGCCCCGGCCCGAGGACGCCGTCCCGTTCCTGGAGGAGTCCGCCGGCATCTACCGCGCCCTGGTCGCCGACGGCGGCACCGAACACCTGGCCGCTGCCGCCCGCGCGCTGTCCTCCCTCGCCCTGCACCACTCCCTGGCGCACGCCGACGGCCCCGCCCTCGCCGCCCGGCAGGAGGCGGCCGACCTGGCCTCGCGCGCCGAAGCGGACCAGCCGGTGGAGGGCCTCGGCCGGGCCGCCGTCCTGCACGCCGACCTCGCCCACGGCCTCGCCGAGGCGGGACGGTTCGACGAGGCCGTGGACGCCGCCCGCGCGGTGGCCGACCGCTCCCGGGCGGTGACCGAGGCCGGCGGGAGCGACCTGACGTGGCGACTGCTCGACCTCACCGTGCTGCTCCGCCTCGCGGACCGCACCGAGGAGGCCGTGGCCACCGAACACGAGGCCCTCGCCTGGCTGCGCGAGGGCCGCACGGAACCGGCCCGCAGTCCCGTCCCGGCCCTACGGGCTGCCGGCGCCGCCCTGTGGTTCGCCGATCTGGGCCGCACCGCACAGTCGCACCGGCTGCTCGCGGACGCCGCCCGTTCCTGCGAGCGCCTGCCCGCCCGCGGCGACGCCGGCGACTTCGGCTTCAACGAGGGCCTGCGGAGCGCCTTGTTCGCCCGCTCCGGCGTACGGGACGAACAGGCCGCGGCCGACGCCCCGGACCCGCTCGCGCTCGGCGTCGACCCGGGACGGCGCCTCCAACCGGTGCTGGGCCTGGACCTCCACCACTGGTCCTTCAGCCTGCGCGCGTCCTTCGAGGACGGACTGGTCACCCTCGCGCGGGCCGTCGAGGCCATCACGGGCAAGCCCGAGCCCACCGACCGCCTGCCCGACGAGGAGGGCCCGTCCGAGCACGCCGACGACCCACTGCCCCTACCGGAGGACCGCGACCTGCTCGCCACCCTCGGCACCCTCACCCGGCGGCTCGACCTGCGCCGCTCGGTCCGTGGAGACCATCCCAGCTACTACGCCCACCTCACGCTCCCCCGGCTGCGGCGGAGCGTCCGGATCGAACGCCGCCTCCACGCGACCGGCCCCGCCCACGACACCCGGCGTCTGGTCAGGGCGCTCACCGACCTGGCCATGGCCCAACTCGTCCACGGCGACCACGCCGGGGCGACCGGCACCCTGCACGAGGCCCACGCCCTCGCCGTACGGACGGAGAAGCCGGCCGGGCGCTGACCTCCGGTGGCGGCAGGCGTGTTGCCCACCCGGAGCAGGTGGGCGTACCGGCCGTCCGGGGCCGGCAGTTCGGTGCGGGCCCCGTGTTCGTGGTTCGCCCGGGCAGGACGGGCCTCCGAAACCGGCCGGAATCCCCATCCGCCCCGTACACCCCCTACCCTGTCCCGCAGCACGGGCACGGGTACGGACCTTCGGGGGAACCGGGGAAACCAGTGGAACTACGTCAGTTGCGCGTCTTCGAAGCCGTCGTCACCCACCGCACCGTCACCGGCGCGGCCGTGGCGCTCGGACTCGCCCCGGCCTCCGTCTCCGAACAGGTCCGCACCCTCGAACACAGCCTCGGCACCGACCTGTTCGACCGGGCCAGGCACGACCTGACCCTCACCTCGGCCGGGGAACGACTACTGCCCTGGTCCCGACGGCTCCTCGACCAGGCCGAACAGGCCCGCCGCGAGGTCGTCGTGACCCGGACCCGCCTGCGCCTCGGCGTCCTGGCGGCCGTCGCCGCCACCCACCTCCCGACCGTCCTGACCCGCCTCACCGACCGCCGCCCCGACCTGGACCTATCCCTCCACACCGACGCCACCCGGGACGTCCTGCTCGACGGCGTCGCCGCCGGAGCCCTGGAGGCGGCGCTCATCCTCGACGCCCCGGGCCCGCTCGGCGCCCTCGGCTTCCCCCTGCCGCCCGCCCCGCTCGACCACCTCGACCTCCAGGCCGTCCCCCTCGCCCTGGTCGCCGCCCCCACCCACCCGCTCGCCCGCGCCACCACCCTCACCCCCGAGAACCTCCGCGGCCACCGCCTCCTCGTCGACACCCCCGCCTGCTCCTACCACCTCGCCGGCGAACGCCTCCTCGGCCACCACGTCCAACGCCTCCGCACCGGCGCCGTCCCCACCGCCCGCGCCTGTGCCGAACAGGGCCTCGGCATCGCCCTCCTCCCCACCCACGCCGTCCACGACCACCTCACCGCCGGCACCCTCACCCGCCTCCCCCTCGACCCCCCGCCCCTCCACCTCCGCCTCCTCTGGCGCGCCGGCCACGCCCCCCTCCCCGCCCTGCGCCCCCTCCTCCGCACCACCCCGGCCTGAACTCCCCGGGCCCCTCGAACAGCAGCGCGGCCCCCGGGGGGGCGGGGCCCCCCGGGGGGGCCCAGGCCGGCGCACCCCAGGCCCGGGGGGGCCCCGGCGGGA